>JAGQOG010000461.1 GCA_020427695.1 Phycisphaerales bacterium | reverse complement strand
GTTCATGATTGAACCGCCCGCGGCGCAAGCCGCGGGCGGTTGTCAATCCGGTTGCGGGTGGCCGGTGATACCGATACCTGAGGGGTTCTTGATGACACGATGCGGAACGACCCGCATCGTGTCACCAGGGCATCGAGGGGTTGCTCGACGGACGGAGAATCGGCGCATGTCGGGCCTCTGGGACTGGAACCAACCGGTGGACCGTCGGGTGGCGCCGTTGGTTCGCGCGTGAATCACCCCGGGTCACAAGACCTTGGATCCCGCGGTGTTGGGCAGCCATTCGGATGCAGCAGGCACGAACCCGGGGCAGACCCGTGATCCCGGGCCGCCTTGATGCCTCGATGCCTCGATGCCTTGATGCCTCTTTGCTACGCCAAACTCACCGGCATCACCACGTACGTGAAGTCCTGACCGACCTTCAGAACGCCCGGCTTGTTGGGCGCCTTGAGTTCGATCATGACCGGGCCGCCGTCGATCACCTTGAGGGCATCGACGATGAACGAGGGATTGAAGCCGATCTCGATCGGCTCGCCCTGGTACTCCGGCATCTCCACCTGGATCTCCGCCTCGCCCATCTCCGGGGCGCGGCTCGAGAGCACCAGTCGGTGGTCGCCGAACGCCAGCCGCACGCCCTTGCTCTCCTGGTTCGTGAGCAGGGCCGCACGTCGGACGGCGCTGGTGAGTTCGCTGGCGTCGATGGTGACCCGCTTGTCCTGGTCCTTCGGGATCACATCCTCGAAGGGCGGGAAGGAGCCTTCGACCAGGTTGCTGGTGAGCATGGCGGCATCGTCGGCGTCGCCGATCAGGAAGCGCACCTGGTGGCTGTCGACCGAGACCTTGACCGATGCATCGGGGTCGTCGATCAGGCGGTTCAGGATGTTGAGCGCCTTGGTCGGGATGATGCAGCGGGTATCGCCGTCCGCGGCGGAATCGCACTCGCCCCGCGCGACCGCCAGACGGCGCCCATCGGTTGCAACCAGGCGCAGCTTGCGCCCGGAACGTTCGAAGAGGACGCCGTTGATGGCGTAGCGGCTGTTCTCGACCGCGGTGGCGAAGAGCGATCGCGTCACCAAGCGTCGGAACTGCGCCGCGTTCACGATACAGTCCGCCTTGCTCTCGGGGAAGTCCTTGATCGGCGGGTATTCCTTGGGATCGAAGCCCAGCACCTTGAAGTGGCTGTCGGCGCCCTTGATGTGCAGCGCCTGTTTTTGCGCGTGCAGCGTCAGCGTGGCGTCCTCGCTGGCCCGCACGATCTGGACCAGCTTGTCTGCCGGGACGAGGGCGTCGCCGTCATCCTGCACGTCGACTTGGGCCACGCCGATCCGGACGGCGATCTCCGAGTCGGTGGCGGCGATGCTCAATCGCCCGTCGCTCGCAACGAGCTTGACGCAATGCAGGATGGGAGACGGGGTGCGGCCGGAGACGACGCTGCTGGCCATGCCCAAGGCGTCGAGAACGGCGGCGCGATCGCAGACGACCTTCATGGGTGGTGGATCCTCGACAGGCGACTACAGGATGATGTGGAGTGTAACGACTCCAGCGGCACGCGACGAACCCGCGACAGGATCTCCACCGGCTCCGTCCCCGAGTGCGGCTCCGAAGGTCCCCCCTCGGGGGGGGAGGGCCGCCGACGGGCGGGGTCGGAGTGCCGCAATGGCCGGCCAGAGCAGGGCCGGAAGCACCGCTCCGACCACCAGGGCGAGTCCAGGCCGATCGCTCCGATGCGGGCGACCCCATCCGATGCGTCCGGACGGGTCCGCCGAAGGGGGCAAACCTCACCAGGATCGCCGATGACACGAGGAGAATCAGGGCGGCCAGGCACATGGATGGATGCCAAAAAGAAACGCGGCCGCACAGGCGGCCGCGGGATGACGTTCGATCTGGCGCGAAGCCGAGACCTAGCGCTTCGAGAACTGGAAGCGGCGACGAGCGCCCGCCTGGCCGTACTTCTTCCGCTCGACCTTCCGGGCATCGCGGGTGAGGAAGCCGTTCTCGCGGAGGATCGACTCGAGCGAGCTGTCGTACTTCTTGATCGCTCGACCCAGGCCGAGCACCACGGCGCCCGCCTGACCGGTGAATCCGCCGCCCAAGCAGCTCACCTGCACGTCCACCTTCCCCTTGAGGCTCGTCTTCTCGAGCACGCTCATGAGGTCGTTCCGATCGCGATCCTCGGTGAAGAACTCGTCGTGGTTCTTGTTGTTGACCTTGAACTCGCCGGATCCCGGCTTCAGTCGGACCCGCGCGATTGCGGTCTTCCGACGGCCCGTACCCCACCACCAGCCGTGGGCGTCGGGTCCAGTGTTCGTGGCGACGGGATCGGAACTGGTATCGGCGTTGATCTGGGTCATGGCGGGTATCGCAGGAGGCGAGGGGAATCGGAGCGATGGTCGTGTCGGGACGGGTTTCGGCCTAGGAGAGCTTCAGCTCGGTCGGCTGCTGGGCCTGGTGCGGATGGGTGGGACCCGCGTAGACCTTGAGGTTGCCGATCATGCGTCGCCCGAGCGGACCCTTCGGAAGCATGCGGCGCACGGCGTCTTCGATGAGCCGTTCCGGATGGGTGGCCAGCACGCGCCGGTAGGGCACCTGCTTCAGGCCGCTCGGGTAGCGGCTGTAGGTCTTGCGGACCTTCTGGTCGAGCTTGCGACCGGTCAACTCCACCTTCTCGGCGTTGGTGACCACGACCGCTTCGCCTGAAAGGACATGCGGCGTGTAGTCGGGGCGGTGCTTGCCCATCAGAACAGTCGCGATCTCGGTGGCGAGGCGTCCAAGCACCTTGCCTTCGGCATCGATCGAACGCCAAGTGGTCGTCACCTCTTGGGCCTTCATGAGGGTGGTCTGGCGCGGCATGAAAGGACGTCCTCTTCTCGCTCGGTGCCGGCTGGGGGGCGTCGCGGGAGCGGTTCGGTGGAACCAGGTCGTGCGACGGCCCGCGTCGCGGGCATCACAGGCGTACTTGACAGTGCGATTCGAACGACGGATTTCGTCGGACGAAGATGGGGTCCGGTCGATGATCGGTACGGGTTCGAACGGCGGGACAACAACGAGCGCCCGCGGCGCGGACCGCGGGCGTCACAAACGAATCGCACAGGATAGCTGGGGGAGGGGGCCTGTCAAGGCTGCGGACGCCTCCGCGGCGACTGCCATCCGATACCCGAGGTCGAAGCCCGGACCGGCTCGTCCCCGGGGCTCGTCCCGGGGGCTCATCCCAGGGTTTATCCAGGCCCGCTCCCAAACCGTAGCATGCCCCCACTCGCGACCCTCGCGTCCCCGTAGGAGACGACCTCGATGACCAGCCTGTCCCCACCCGACCCGGCCCCGAGCGAGCCCCTCGCCTCCGGACGCGCCTCGACCTGGCCTGCGGTGCTGGCGTGGGTCGTGATCGTGACCGTCACCGCGGTGGTGGCCGTGGGCCAGTCGGAGCGGAAGGACGCCACGCAACCCGCCGCGGACGATCCGCTGGGGTACCGGGTGCTCGAGCTCCAGGCGAAGTACTCCGTCGCGGCCGCAGCGCAGACGGCCGCTGGCGGGCCGGCCCTGTTGGCCCAACTCGAGCCGCTCGACTCGGGAACGGTGGGCCAGCGTCTGCGCTTCGCCGTGGTGGCCGCGGAGCTCGCGGGCCCCGAGGAGGGCCTTCGGCGCCTCGATCGCTTGGACGCTCGGATGGCGGAGCAGGATGTCGACCCGAGCGAGTCTCAGCAGGACAGCGAGCGCATGCTCCGCGCCCTGTTCCAGAACCAGCTGGAACCGGCGTCATCACCCGTGCTCACCGGCGCCGAGTCGGCACGGCTCGTCGAATCGCTGGGGTGGTTCGGCCAGTTGGCCCTGGCGCCTCCAGCCGATCCCGATGCGCCGGAACGAGCCAGCGTGCTGACCTCCGCGACCAGGCTCTTCTGGGCGTTCATCGGGCTGCTTGGCGGTGCCGTCGTCGCCGGCGTCGTCGGACTGGGCGGGTTGATCATCCTGATCGTGTTCGCCACCTTGGGCTTCGTGCGTTTCGGGCTCCGACCGGCGAGCGGTCCCGCAGGCATCTACGCGGAGACGTTCGCGATCTGGTTCGTCCTCTTTTTCGCGGGCGCCATCCTGCTGCCACAGGTCTTCGCCGGGCTGCATCTGCTGGCGGGAACACTGGCCACCTTTGCCGTAAGCACGATCGCCTTGGCCTGGCCGGTCGTCCGCGGCCGATCGTGGGAAGAGGTTCGCGCCGACATCGGTCTGCACGCCGGCCGCGGTGTGCTGGCCGAAATCGGATGGGGGGTGGCGGCGTACGCGATGACCTTGCCGCTGGTCGCGGTGGGGATCGGCATCATGCTGATCCTGGTGGCCTTGACCAAGGGGGACGGAGGCCTCTTCGGCGGCGGTCCCGACGACTTCGGCGGCGGTGGCGGCGCGGCGCATCCCATCCTCGGGCTGGCCGGTGGCAGCGCCTTCGACGCGGTCATGCTCCTGCTTGTTGCCAGCGTCGCAGCACCCATCGTGGAAGAGACGATGTTCCGAGGCGTGCTCTACCGGAATCTTCGCGCGGGCACGGCGTGGCTTGGGGTCGCCGTCAGCGTGGCGCTGAGTGCGCTCCTCGTGGCCTTCGTCTTCGCGGTGGTGCATCCGCAGGGACTCGTTGCCGTTCCGGTGCTGGGCGCCCTGGCCGTTGGCTTCGCCCTGACCCGAGAGTGGCGCGACTCGCTGATCCCGAGCATGGTGGCGCACGCGTTGAACAACGGGCTGGTGATGACCACCCTGCTGGTGGCCTTCGGGGGCTGATCGGACACCAGGCGGACTGCGGATCGATCCGCGCAAGTCTCGTGTTGATGGCGTGTTAGCGCACGCGCGGCAAGATTCCTCCTCGTCGGAGGGAAATCTGCCCGCAAAAGCGCCTGTTTCCTGCCCAATCAGGTTCCCGGTGGCATCTTGGGTAGCGCGGGTCCGAGATCCGGCTCGAGGTGGACGCGGCGCACGCCATCCGGCGGCCACCAGAGAAGCGGAGCATCAACATGGCGGGTCGAACGTGGGGCGTTGGGGTGCTGGTGGCCGCGCTCGCGACACACTGGAGCGCGCCGCCGTGCGGTTCGGCCCAGCCGGCCGGCGCCGAGTGCGTTCTGCCCGATGCGGAGTCCTTTTGGGAGCGATTGGTGTCGCGCTACCGCGCCATCGATCGCTACGAGGACGAGGTCGAGGTCGAGGAGATCGTCGAGCTGGCCGAGGGATCGACGCGCTACCAGTCGAAGATGCTGTGCAGCTTCGACGGCGATCGCGTCGAGGTGGTCACGCCCGGATCGCAGCTCCTCGGGCTCGTGCGACTGCCGTGTCCGGCCAAGGGTGCCAGGCTCGAACGCACGCTGTGGACGGCACCGCACCTCGCGCTGCGTTGCGCCTCGGATCCGCTGGCCGCGCTCCACGCGCCCGCGTGCGGAACGTTCATGGTCGCATCGATCGAGCAGGCGGCGCAGGACGGCGTGCTCCTCGCGCGCCTTCGTCTCGAGTCGGGCGACGCGGTCTTCGAGCTCACCGTCGATGTCCAGCGGATGCTGGTGGTGGAGTTGGAGGCCACGCACCGCTTGGACGAGGGCGGCGTGATGCGCCTCCGCCACCTGATCCATCCGAAGCGGGTGCGCGAGCATCCGGTCAGCCGTACATGAACTCCTCGCGGACGATCTTCCCGTCGCGCACGGTGTAGACCCCGACTTCGGTCATCTCCATCCGTTCGCCGCCCTTCGGCGTGACGGCCAGTCGGAAGCGCACGGCGAAGCCGGTCGCCCCCACGTACGGACCCTCGGCGGAGAAGCCGTGGACCTCGTGATTGGCGTACCACCACGCCGACTTCGCCTCGACGCCGCGCACACCCTTCCAAAGCTGTCCGTCCGCCTCGATCGATTCGACGCGGGGATGCAGCCACTTTGACGTCACCTCGTGGGCGCGTCCGGTGTTGCAGAGGAGGACGACGTCCTCTCCGCTCGCCCGCGGCCCCGCGCCGCGCCCGGTCGTGACGGGTCGAGCCGCCACCAGGCCCTTCGTCGGGTCGGAGCTCTTCGTGCGGGCGGGCTTGCGCTTGGTGCCGGCCTTCTTCGCGACCTTCTTCGCGACCTTCTTGGCGGTCTTCCTCTTGGTCGCGTTCTTCGACTTCGCCGCCGTCCGACTGCCGGTGGCACGCGTGGTCACCTTCTTCCGGACCTTCTTGGCCGCCTTAGTAGCCGGCTTCCTCGTGGCGGTCTTCTTCTTCGTTGCTCCGGCCTTTCGACCGCTCGTGGTTGTGGTTCGCTTCGCCATGCGCGAAGTCTACTGTCGCCAGCCGACCCCTGCGTCGACCCGTTCCACCGGCGGGTGGCCACCCCTCCCGTATGATGTGCCCCATGTCCCCCGCCCCTGCCACCACGGCCTCCGGAACCACCGTCTCCCTTCCCCGCAACAGCAACCAGGCGCTCGGGATCGGCCGCTTCGCCGTCGACTTCATGTCGGGACGGATCGGACACCCCGCCGACGCGGTCCTCGAGCGCACCGAGCTGTTTCACATCGACAGCGTCCTGTGCGGGCTGAGTGCGATCGCCCTGGGAACGAACGCCCCCACGCTGCTCCGCGCCGAGGCGTTGCGCTATCCCGACGCGGGCGGCGTGGCGTTCTTCGGCTCCCGAACGAAGGTCCATCCCGAAAAGGCGATCGTCGCCAACTCCGCGGCGGTGCGGGAGTGGGACAGCAACGGCACGAACTTCGGCTACAACCCCGCGCTC
This sequence comes from Phycisphaerales bacterium, assembly GCA_020427695.1. GTDB lineage: Bacteria > Planctomycetota > Phycisphaerae > Phycisphaerales > SM1A02 > JAGQOG01. The sequence goes on along the minus strand of JAGQOG010000461.1, from coordinate 25,498 downwards.
GGCCACACCGCGGGCGAGTTCGGGCACAACGACTTCTATCCCGTGGCGGTGGCCGCCGCGCAGCTTGCCGGTCGCGACGGGGCGGCGGCGCTCCGGGGCATGGTGTGCCTGGACGAGATCCGGGGACGCCTCGCCGAGGTGTTCAGCCTCAAGACGTACAAGATCGACCATGTGGTCCACGGTGCGATCGCCTCGGCGGCGACCTATGGCGCCATGCTCGGTGCCACGCCGGAACAGATCGAGTCGGCGATCGGGATGTTCGTGGCCCATCACATTCCGTGGCGGGCGATCAGGGCCGGAAAACAGCTCTCCGACAGCAAGGGCGCATCGGCCGCGATCTCGACCGAGGCCGCCATTCTCTGCATGCAGCGGTCGATGAACGGCTTCATCGGGCCGAAGGACATCTTCCGCAATCCCGAGTCGATGTTCCGGCAGTTCATCAAGACCTCCGGCGACAGTCCGTTCGACCTCGTCCTGAGCCACAGCGGCGACGACTTCGCGGTCATGGGCATGCACTTCAAGCTCGGCCTCTACGAGCACCAGTCCGCCGGCGCCCTCCAGGGGCTCCTCGACCTGCTCGAGCGCCATCCGGAGGTGCTCGAGCGCCCGCAGGACATCAAGTCGATCACGATCGTGGCGTACGAGCCGGCGTTCGGCATCATCGGCGACCCGGCCAAGCGCGACCCGAAGACGCGGCAGAGCGCCGACCACTCGATGGTGTACATCGTGAGCACGCTCCTGCGGAAGGCGATCGACGCGACCCGGGCGTCGGGCTCGCCGCGGGTGGCCGACGGCAACGACGGCTGGTGGAAGGCGCTCATGCTCGTGCCGCACGACTACAGCGCCGCCGCGATCGTCAACACCGAGACCCGTGCCCTGATGGAGAAGGTCTCCTTCGAGCACGGCGGGCCGGAGTACGATCGGCGCTACCCCGACGGCATCCCGACGTCGCTCGTGATCGCGATGGCCGACGGCGCGACCTTCGACAGCGGCCTCGTGATGTATCCCGCCGGGCATGCGCGGAACACCACGGCCGATGTCCGCGACATCCTCGACACCAAGTTCCGACGCCTGGGCGAGCTGGCGACCAAGGATCCGGCGGCGCTGCTCGAGCGCTTCACGGGCCTGGCGGCACGATCCGCAACGGAGCTCTCGGGGCTGTACGACTTCGAGATCCTCGAGATCAAGGATCGCGGGCGGTTCGAGTAGCGGACGCTGCGGCCCTGGCGGTACGCCGGCGACGGTATCGGCGGTCGGGTTCGACCCGCGCGATCTCGTCGGTGCGCGGATCCCGGTAGCGCACCTGGTGCACCAGGCGCCGTCCGAAAAGACCCGCGGCGTCGCGAAACACGCGCTCCTCCCGAACGAGCCCCTCGGCCCGGGCGGACTCGGCCTGGGCGGACGCCTCGTCGGCGATCCACTCGTTGAGCGGCGGCAGCGGCTCCAGGCGACCCAGCCGCTCCTCGGCGAGGCCCGGCACCTCGAGCAGGACGATCACCGCGTAGATGGCGCACAGCAGGAGCGCGAGGGCGAGAAAGGAAAGGAAGTAGAGCATCGATCCACGCTGGGTGCCGTGCGCTGCGTCAGCGGTTCCACTCCGGAGGCTGCGGCACGTTGATCGGATCGTCGCGGAGCTTCTGCATCAGCCACTCGATCGCCTTCTCGAGCTGGGGGTCGCGGCCGGCGGCGCGGTCGGCCGGCGTCAGGTCCACCTCGATGTCCGGCGCCACGCCCGAGTTCTCGAGCGACCACCCGCGTTTGGGCTCCCACCACGCGTACTCGGGTTGGGTCGAGACGGCGAGGTCCATGAAAGGCTTGTCGGCACGGATGCCGACCACGCCGCCCCAGGTGCGGGTGCCGATGAGCGGACCGAGGCCGAGCAGGCGGAAGCTCTCGGGGAAGATGTCGCCGTCGCTCCCCGCGTGCTCGTCGATGATCACCGCGCTGTAGCCCAGGAGCGAGCGCTGCGGATACCGCTCGGGCTTGCCCTGCCGCGGCTTTTGGAACGCCCACGGCTTGCGGGCGAGACGTTGGACGATCATCTGGCTGACGAATCCGCCGCCGTTGTCGCGAATGTCCACCACCATGCCCGACTTCTCGATCTGGGGATAGAACATCATGTTGAACGCGGAGAGGCCGGGACCGTCCATGTCGGGCAGGTGCATGTAGCCGAGCATGCCGCCGGACGCCTCCTCCACGCGCTTGCGATTGGCATCGACCCAGGCGGCATAGCGCAGATCGGTCTCGTCGCCAAGCGCCTCGACCTGGATTGTCCGTGCGTTCCGTCCTTGGGCATCGTCGGCGATCGTCACCCGCACCGTTCGTCCGGCGCGGTCCTGAAGCAGGTCGTAGACGTTCCGACCCTGGGGCAGCAGGGGTACGCCGTCGATGCCGAGCAGGTACGAGCCCTCCTTGACGTTCAGCCACGGAGCGGCAAGCGGGCTCACCAGCGGATCGCTGTCGCCCGGCGCCGCGTGCGGCCGGCTGGGCAGGATTCGAGCGAGCCGATACCCGGCGCCGTCGAACTCGATGTCCGCACCGAGGAGACCGGTGCGAACCGGACGGCCGGAGGGTTCCCGGGGCGGCGGGAAGAGGTAGGCGTGGCTGGTGCCGAGTTCGCCCAGCATCTCGCCGATCAGCAGCGTGAGCTCGCTCCGCGTGCCGATCCGCGGGAGCAGCGCCTCGTATCGGGTGCGCATAGCGCGCCAGTCCACGCCGCGCATGTCCGGATGCCAGTAGAAGTCGCGCTGGAGACGCCAGGCCTCGGCGAGCATCTGCGCCCACTCGGCGGGAGGATCGATGCGCAGCCGCAGACCGCCGAAGTCGACCGGCTCGCGTTCGTCGCCCTCCACCACGAACAGCCCGTCGCCTCGCGCCACCACGACCCGCGAGCCGTCGGCGCTGGTTCGCACGGCGGCGACCTCCTCGGCAAGCGCCTTCGTCTTGGCCTTGACGGCATCGAAGCGCTCCAGGGTCGCGTTGGGAATGCCGATCGGCGGGGCGGGCCAGACCTCGTCGTTGAGTCCGACGGCCGGGCGCCGGAGGTAGAGGAGTCCCCCCGGCACCGCCTCGAGATCCGACAGCTCGCCCGGGTCGATGTCGAGCCGCACCAGGCGGTCGGCCATGCCATCGGTGTCGATCTGGAGCGTGGGGCTGGCGCGGTCGGCCTCGACCTCCGCTGCGGGATCGGCCCCATCAGCCCCGTTGGCTTCCTTCGCCTCGTCCTTGTTCTGGTCCTCGTCCGCGCCGGAATCGTCGTCCGCCTTCGGTCCCTTGGCCCATGCCTCGAGGTCGAAGCCCGCAGCGCTGGCCACCGCGAGCACCGGCGGGGGAGTCGCCGCGGAGAGCGGCAGGGCGAACACCTCCGCCATGTCCACCAGGGCATGCTCGAAGTCGATCTCGCTCAGGAGGGGGTTGAAGTTCCGCCGCGAGAGGAGGTAGAGGTACTTCCCCGCGGGATCCCAGCGTGGCGACCGATCGTCGAACATGCCGTTGCTGACGGGGAAGTTCCGTTCCGTGCGGATCGCGTGCAGATGCACCGCGTTGTAGCCGCTGGCGGTTGGCTTGACATACGCCAGCCACTGGCTGTCCGGGGAGAAGCGGTAGTCGGTGATCTCGCCGGTGTCCGAGGTGTCGATCAGGCGCTTTTCGAGCGTCACCGTGTTCAGCAGGAAGAGCCGCAAGGACTTGTCGCCAAACGCGATCCACTGGCCGTCGGGGGAAACGGAAGGAGGAAAGAGCCACCGGTCGCGATCGTCCGTGAGGAGCGACGGCGCATCGGAGCCGTCCGCGGCCACGGTTCCGAGCTGCTGCTCGCCGTTCATGTCGGTGATGAAGACCGCCCGCAGGCCCATCGCGGGCGTCCGCAGGAAGGTCGAGCCCCATTCCCGCACGCCGTCGGTCCGGGTGAGCTGGATCGGTGCGAGCTGCCGCCCCGGTCCCGGCTCCTCCAGGGGAAGAACGGCGAGATTGCCGCGGGCGCCGACGACGAGCGCCTTGCCGTCGGGCGACACGGCGAACTCCGTCAGGACGGGCTTGGGGTCGATCCACGCGGTGCGGCTCTCCTTGCGGTCGCTTGCGAGGGCGACGTCCATCCGCCACAACTCGTTTGTCGCCGCATCGAGCAGGGCGAGGCGCCCGCCCTGGGTGAAGACGATCCGGGTCCCGCCACGCCGCGCATCGGCGCTCGGATCGCGGACGATGTAGCTCTCGATCGCCGTCGGGTCATCCGCACGCTCGACGAAGTCGGTGTGCGTTCGGAGGTCGTCGCCCGAGGGGAGCACCGACATGATGTTCGTCGTGCCGCTCCGGTCGGAAAGGAAGAACACCCGCCCCTGCATCCACATGGGGAACAGGTCGTTCGCGGGATCGGGGGCCAGCGTGCGGTACTCGCCCGTGTCGAAGTCGCCGATCCAGAGGTCCGGCGCCGTGCCGCCGCGATAGCGTCGCCAGTTCCAATTCTCGTTCGACCAGCGGTTGAACACGATTTGCCGACCGGTCGCGCTCAGCGCCGCCAGGGAGCACTCGCCGAGCTCGTAGCGCACCGGCATGCCGCCGCCGGTCGAAATCCGCCACAGCTCCGGTCGGCGGAGCGGACTGTTTCGGGCGGATCGGAAAAGGACCGAACGACCGTCGGGGCTGAAGCAGATGGGCAGATCGGTGCCGGGATGGAAGGTGAGACGCCGGGACGCCCCGCCGCCAGCAGGCATGATGTAGACATCGGTGTTTCCGTCCGCCTCGGCCGCGTACGCGAGCCACTCGCCGTCGGCGCTGAAGCATGGTCGGCTCTCGGCGCCGGGGGTGGAGGTCAGGCGGTAGGCCACGGCCGCGTTCCCCGGGTCCGAGGGGACGGTGGTGGTCCAGAGATCGCCTTCGCTGACGAACACGAGGTGATCGCCGTGCAGCGCCGGCTGCGCCTGCCAGCCTTGGGCCGCGGGATCGGCTGCGACGGCGGCGGCGGCCACACAGAGCGATGCCAGTCCCGCGCGGACCAGCCGCGGCAAGACGGCGACACGGAGGGGGCGATCGGTCGGCGCGGTCGGGTGCGGGAGGCTGGTCATGGGTCAATCATCCTCGAATCCGGCGTCGGCCGCCGTTGGCATGAATCGTCGCACGTGTTCGACTTCGTCGGCGCTGCCCATCAGCACGGACGTCCGCTGATGCAGCCGATGGGGTTGCAGGGCCAGCGTACGCTCCAGTCCGCTGTACGCCAGGCCGCCCGCCTGCTCGATGACCATGGCCATCGGGTTCGCCTCGTAGAGCAGTCGCAGCTTGCCGTCGCGGTGCTTGGCGGTTGGCGGATACATGAACACGCCGCCTTGCAGGAGCGTCCGGTGCACGTCCGCCACCATCGATCCGATGTAGCGACTGGAGTATCCGTTGCGGTGCGCCCAGTCGAGGTACGACTGGTAGCCGCGCGGGAACTGGTCGCGGTACGCCTCGTTGATGGAGTACACGCGGTGCGCCCGCGGAACCCGCACGCCGCCCTTCACCAACAGGAACGAGCCGATGTGCGGATCGAGCTCGAACATGTCCACGCCGTTGCCCGTGGTGATGACGAAGACGGTCGAGGACCCGTAGAGAATGTAGCCGGCGGCGACCTGCATGCTCCCGGGCTGGCAGAGCGTCTGCTCGGCGTCGGCAACCTCGGCGTCGTTGCGGAGAACGCTGAAGATCGTGCCCACGCCGACCCCGAAGTCGAGGTTGCTCGAACCGTCGAGGGGATCGAAGAGCACGCAGTACTTTCCGCCCTCCGCCCCGGTGCGGATGATCGTGGGGGTCTCGTCCTCCTCGGACGCGACCAGGGCGATGCTGGCCCGTTCGCCGAGGCAGCGGTTGATGATCCGATTCGCGATCACGTCCATGTGCTGCTGTCGCTCGCCCTGGACGTTCTCCTCGCCGTAGTCGCCGAGCACCTGCTCCAGCCGGGCGCGCCGGACCATGTGCGCGATCGCCTTGCCGGCGAACTGGATGGCCGAAACGATCCAGGTGAAGTCGCCGCTCGCGCCGGGATGTCGCGTCTCTTCGGCCAGGATGTGCGCCTGGAGCGACGCCAGGTTCTCGGTCGTGGTGGCGCGGGTGGCGGCGGTCGCGTCCTTCGGGCTCATGTGATCGCCTCGGGCCGAAGACTGTGCGTCCGGGCGCCGCACGCCGCGCCGACCGGACGTGTGCGATTCGCTATCATCCGATTCGGCTCGACCGGACGCGGCGGCGATTGTAACCGCCCGCCGGACGGTGCCGTCTCAGTCTCCACCATCCCCACATCCACGCCGTTCCTGCGCCACGCTCCGCGCGACCGAGCGCGGGGACGAGCCGAGCGAGTCCTTTCCCATGTCGACCCCTGTCATCATCGCCGCCCGCCGCACGCCGATCGGCCGCTTTCTCGGTTCCCTCAGCCGCACGCCCGCGCCGCAGCTCGGCGCCTACGCCATCGGCGCGGTACTCGGGGACGTGCCGGCAGCGAAGGACCGCGTGGACGAATGCATCATGGGCTGTGTCCTGCAGGCCGGACTCGGGCAGAACCCGGCGCGGCAGGCGGGTCTTCAGGCGGGACTGCCGCCGACGCTCAACGCGATGACGGTGAACAAGGTCTGCGGCTCGGGCCTGCAGGCGGTCATGCTCGCCGCCCAGTCGATCCGGTCCGGCGACAACAAGGTGGTGGTGGCCGGCGGATTCGAGAACATGAGCCTTGCGCCGCACATGGTGTATGCGCGAACGGGCATCAAGTACGGTTCGGCGGAACTGATCGACCACATGGCGGCCGACGGACTCACGTGCGCCTTCGAGCAGTGGCCGATGGGTTGCGCGGCGGAGTGGATCGCCACGGAGCACGGCGTCACCCGGGCGGAGATGGACCGCATCTCCGTGCAGTCCCATCAGCGCACGGCGAAGGCCACCGCGGAAGGGTTCTTCAAGCCCGAGATCGTGCCCCTCTCCGCCGAACAGCTCAAGCAGAAGCAGGGCTGCGACACCGACGAGGGCTTCCGTGCGGACACCTCGATCGACGCCATGGCGAAGCTCCGTCCCGCCTTCGACAAGGCGGGCTCCGTCACGGCCGGCAACGCCTCGCAGATCTCGGACGGCGCCGCCGCCCTGATCGTCGCCTCCGAGGAGGCCGCGAAGGAAATGGGCGCGAAGCCGATGGCCCGCATCGTGGACTCCATCACCTACGGCGTGCCGCCGAAGGAGCTCTTCACCGCGCCCGAGTTCGCCATCGGGAACCTGATGAAGCGGAACGGACTGTCGGTGGCCGACATCGACCTCTTCGAGATCAACGAGGCGTTCGCCGCCCAGCTTCTCTCGAACATCACGCGCCTGGGCATTCCCGAGGACAAGCTCAACATCAACGGCGGCGGCATCGCCCTCGGTCACCCGATCGGGGCCAGCGGCGCGCGAATCCTGGTGACGCTCCTGCACGCCCTCCAGCGCACCGGCGGCCGCCGCGGCCTGGCATCGCTCTGCCTGGGCGGCGGGAACGCCGTGGCGATGGTTGTTGAGGTTTAGGGATGGAGGAGGCGCGTCCGGCATTGGGGCGCGAGCGAACGGACGAGTTATCAGCAGAAGGGTGGGCCCGCGTCCGGCATTGGGACGCCAGGGAACGAAGGGGTTATCAGCAATTGGTTGCACGGAGGGCGCTCCCGCCGTGAAGGGACGCGGTCCGTCCCCAGCCAGCGCGCGATCCGTGCAACCAATTGCTGATACCCCCTCCGTCCGCGCGCGTCCTCTCACCGCACACGCGTCCGACCCGCTGCTGATACCCCCTCCGTTTCCCGATCACCGGCTATCGGACGGCCCTGCGGAATTCCGCACGCTTTCCTGACTCTCCCCAACCCGCCCGGGACCCCGGGCTTCCCGCGGGCATCGCTTCCGCCCCAGCTTTCCAATTGCACATTCAGGCTGTCCCGGCTCGACCGGGGCCCGGCCCCGCCTCGGCGTACGGCGGACCTGGCTGACCTCGAGCAAAAGGAACAGCGACATGCGCAGCGCCCCAACGACGTCCTCTCGAATCCTCCTCCTTCAAACGTTCGCACTCCTGCCCCTGGGCCTTCTCGCGACTTCCGCCGAGGCCCAGGAGGCGAAGGTCACCATCAAGGTGAACGGCGTGGAAGCGCCATCCGTGGTCACGTTGGGCGAACTCGCGGCCAACGGCAACATGACCTTCCTCGGTTCGACCGCGGACCCGTCCGGCCTGTGGTCCGCCACGTGGAGCTACTCCGCCGACCTCAATCCCGAGAACAACGCGGTCATCTCGGGCAGCATGTCGATGCTGAACTCGAGCTCGGTGACCAACGACTACGAGATCCTCGTGGAGTTTCCGGTTTGTCCGGTCATCGCCAACGCCTCGAGCATGTCCGGCATGGTGAACATCACGCTCGTGATGGACGCCAACGGCGGCAAGATCACGGCGGAGCAGGGCGATGCCGTCTACCGCGTCCTGGCCGACGACGCGATCGCCGTCCAGCAGTTCTACGGACCGTTCCAGATGAGCGGTTCGGCCGCGAGCACCGCGAGCACGAACTCGACGTTCGGCCTCGGTTCGCCCGTCGCGACGCCCGCCATCGGCAGCGACGCGACGCTGCGCTACAAGTACCAGATGACCAGCGGCGACAAGGCCAACATCATCACGATGCTCAACATCATGGCCGACCCCGCGAACCTGGTTCCCTGCGACTCCGGCTCGGACGGATCCGATCCGGAGACGGGTGCTCCCGCCGGTCCCCCGGCGGAGGCGGAGAGCGGATCCGGCACGCCGTCGTCGGGCGGCGGCGACAAGCCCGGCAACAAGAACTCGTTTGTCAGCGGCAACAAGGGCGTGACCCCGCCCTCCTCGAAGCGCATCGTGATCGAGCCGTCCGGCACCTCGGGCAAGCCCGGCGCACGAGGCGGCAAGTCGACGACGCGGAGCGGCAACAAGATCGCTCCGCCCAAGGCCGTCGGCGGCTCGGGCAGCTCGTCGGGCCAGGGGAACGCCGCCCCGCCCAACGGTGCCAGCGAGAAGGATCACAGCGAAGTGAACAAGTAGACTCCCGTCCGGGGCGCATGAACGCGGAGCCTCGCGGTCAACGTCGGCCGCGACCATGTCTGGGCCCGCCGCACCTCGTGGTGCGGCGGGCGCTTTTTTTTGCAACGGACGCGTGGGGAGGTCGGGGGCGATGGGGCACCGGCCACGTGCGTACTACGGGCGAAGGTATCAGGTGAGGGGCGGGCGCGTGTGCGGCGGGAGGAGACGATTGGACGAAGGGGTTATCAGCAATTGGTTGCACGGATCGCGCGGCGGGTGAGGACCGAGCGCGTCCATTCACGCCGGGAGCGCCCTCCGTGCAACCAATTGCTGATCACCCCTCCGTTCGCCGGCGCTCCCATGCCGGACGCGTGTGCGGCCCTCACCTGATAACCCCTTCGTTCGCACGCGCTCGCTCTCCGGACGCGCCTTCGCCCGTCACGCGCCCCGCAACAACGCCGCGCACACCGTATGGCCGTGCACGAGGCAGCGGTCGCCCAACGGCCCGATCTCGCCGGTGGCGGAGAACCCGGCCAGCGGCAGGGGACCGAGTCGGCGCTGGATGGCGCCGACATCGCGGTTCGGCTCGCTGAACAGTCTCGTGCCGCGCCCCGCGCACGAGAAGAGGAGCGATGCGAAGGGACGGTCCTCGAGCTGGGCCGCGTCGAGGAGGAGCTGGAGGTCCTCCTCGGCGGTCGCGGGATCGCGGAGGTGGAACTGGATCGTCTGGCCGACGCGGGGCATGTCGTTGACGGCGAGTCCGCCGTTGCGGGCATTGACGCCCAGGATCCCGCGCACCACGAAGTCGCCGCGCCCGAACCGCGCCTGGTACTCGTTGACCACCACGCCCACCTGCAACCCGCGCGACAGGAGCGCGCGATCGCTCTCGTTCATGGCGAAGACCACGCCTTGCGCCGCCTCGACGGCGCGGCGTCCGCCGAGCTCGAGGATCATGTTGCCGGCGGCCTTCGTCACCACCAGCGGAGGTCCGACCGGCCGGCAGCCTTGGCTGATCAACGCATCGACCCGGACGCCGCCGATCGCGATGCCGACCATCCCGTCGATGTACGCGGCGCGATCGAGCAGCAGGACGTTTTGACCAGGCTGGCTGGCCCCGCTGGCGAAGCCGCCGATGGCCGAGACGGCAGGGAGATCGGCGGTGCCGCGCAGGAGGGGGAGCAGACGTGCGGCGGGGGTGGTGAAGGGATCGGCGAACACGATCGCCGTTCGGCGCTGTTCGTCCACGCCGAGGTACTGACGGAACAGCTCGGGCGCGTCGGTACTCGTAAGCAGTTCGTGCATCCCGAGACGGAACGGGCGCAACGAGGCGCCCGGCACGCGCAAGGCGAGGGCGCTCAGACCGGCCCGTCCCTCGAGCTCGGTGTCGCCGCCCACCACGGAATCGGCGGTCGTGCCAACCAGCACGCCCGGCTCGAGCTCGTGCCGGAGAATCTCCGCGGCGTCCTCGAACGCCGCGCGATGGTGATAGCTGCCGAACAGGGCCACGGCGTCGCAGCGGGCGCTTCCCCCATCGCCTCCCGCCTTGGCGAGTCCCTCGCGCAAATGCGCAGCCAGCTCGTACGCCGCCGTGCGCGTATCGAAGTGGGCGTTCAGGGCTGCCGCGGCCGCCGGTTGGGCCTTGGTGGTGGGCATGGACCAGTGTAGGAGCGGCCGAGCCGACGGTGTCGGCAGGCGGTTCCACGGCACCGACGGCAACGTGTCCTACAATCGCCGCCTCATGACCCCCGCAGCTCCCTCGGCGGCGCCGACAGAGGCGTCACTTGACCACTCCCAGCGGCAGGCGCTCGAGCGCACCCTCGAGCACGCCATCGAAGCGCTGAGGACGCTGCAGCGTCCCGATGGCCACTGGTGCGCCGAACTGGAAGGCGACTCGATCCTCCAGAGCGAGTACCTGCTGATGAAGTTCATCCTCGGGCAGGAGGACCAGCCGCTCGCCGACGGCTCGTCGTCCGAGAAGCTGCGGTGGATCGCGAACTACCTCCGCGACCAGCAGCGTCCCGATGGCGGATGGGGCCAGTACCCCGGCTCGGGGGTGGACCTGAGCGCCACGGTGAAGGGCTACTTCTGCCTCAAGCTGGTGGGTGACGACCCCGAGGCGCCGCACATGCGGCGGGCCCGGTCGGTGATCCATGCGATGGGCGGGGCGGAGCGGTGCAACACGTTCACGATGTTCTACCTCGCCTGCCTCGGCCAGGTGTCGTGGAACGCCGTGCCGGCGATTCCGCCCGAACTCGTGTACCTCCCCAAGTGGTTCTACTTCCACCTGGACAAGGTCAGCGCCTGGACGCGGACGATGATCCTGCCGCTCTCGCTCGTCGTCACGCTTCGACCGACGCGGCGCCTCCCGTCCGATCGCGGCATCGACGAACTCTTCATCGACCAGCGGCTGCGACATCGCCTGAAGTCGAAGCCCGATGTGCCACGAGGATGGGCGAGGTTCTTCCTCTTCGCCGACTGGACGCTCAAGCGACTGCACGCGATCGGAGGCACTCCGTTCCGTCGCGCCGCGATCCGGCATGCCGAACGCTGGATCCTCGCCCGCGCCGGACAGGATGCACCCGCTCCCACGGAAGGCCTGGGGGCGATCTTCCCGCCCATGGTGTACCTCCAGGTCGCCTTCATGGCCCTGGGATACGAGCGCTCGCATCCCGTGATCAAGCGGGCCGAGCGCGAACTGGACGACTTCTTCATCGAGGACGGAAAGCACGGTGCAGACCGCATCCGCATCCAGCCCTGCTTCTCGCCCGTCTGGGACACCGGCATCGCCCTCTATGCCCTGGCCGACAGCGGCATCGATCAAGCCGATCCGTCGGCGCGCTCGGCGTCGGCTTGGTTGCGCGACAAGGAGTGCGGATTCCGCGGCGACTGGGCCGGCAACGTCGACGCGGAGGCGCCGACGGGCGGCTGGTGGTTCGAATACCGGAACGCGTGGTACCCCGACGTGGACGACACCGCCATGGTGGCCATGGCGTTGCGCCGCGTCGGCGGCGCCGGGAACATCGCGGCCGCGGAGCGCGGGGTGGCGTGGATTCTGGCCATGCAGAACGCCGACGGCGGCTGGGCGGCGTTCGATCGTACGACGCACCGGCAGATCCTGGAGTACGTGCCGTTCGCCGACCACAACGCGATGCAGGATCCGTCGTGCCCCGACATCACCGGGCGCGTGCTGGAGTGCCTGTCGTGGCACGGGTACACGATCGCCCATCCGGTGGTCGCGCGGGCCGTGGAGTACGTGAAGTCCCACCAGGAGCCCGAGGGCTGCTTCTTCGGACGCTGGGGCGTCAACTACATCTACGGCACCTGGCAGGCCGTGATCGGTCCGATCCGCTGCGGCGTTCCCCGCAGCGAGCCGTGGATCCAGCGCGCGGGGGCATGGATCAAGTCGGTGCAGAAGCCGGACGGCTCCTTCGGCGAGAGCGCCAACAGCTACGAGGACCCGTCGCTCAAGGGCCAAGGAAGCTCCACCGCCTCGCAGACCGCGTGGGCGGCGATGATCCTCCAAGAGGTCTACGGACCGAACGACCCCGACCTCATGCGTGCGCTGCTCTGGTTGTCGCGCACGCAGTTGAGCACCGCCGACGCCGCGGATCCGGAGCGCAATCCCGACGGCGACCCGGCGGGATCGTGGGCGGAGACCGAGTTCACGGGCACGGGCTTCCCGAAGGTGTTCTACCTGCGGTATCACCTCTACCGGCTGTACTTCCCGTTGATGGCGCTGGGGCGATGGCACCGGGCAGCCAGGAACGCCGGGTAGTCGGCGGGGGCGCGCGGGCCGACGGAGCCGGTCGGTCGGGCGCGAGCTCGATTGATCCGCGCGGAGGGCAGGGCGCCAAGGGGCTGGGCGGAGTCGTGCTTATCGGGCGCCGCGCTCGCGGCGAGGGTCCGGCGGACGGGGCGGACCTGGGGCTGCTGCTTGCCAACTGGAGTTGATCGTCCGTCCGGCGGGCCGGACCCATCGCCGTTCTTGTGCGTCAGTTCGATTTCTTTGGCTGGAAGTATCTCGCCACCATCCCCCGTCCTCTGCCAGAGTGGAAATGGTCGTCGTCCCGATCGGATGCACCCTTCCGGCGCGACCGAGCCGCGTGCCGGCCACGCCTCGCAGGGCCGTTCCCCCTCGCTTCGAGCGGAATCATGAAGACGAAGGAGCTGGTTCGGGTTCCCAAGGGTCCGCCCCGACGCCCGGCCGGTCGCGTCCTTCCATCCCAGCCGTACGCCATGGCACCCCGGGACCTGTCCGGCGGTGCTTTCCCCAATCCACCGGACTCGATCCTGCGAGATCCGCTCTTCCTGAAGGGATGCCCCCCATGAACACCACTCGGATGCTCCCGCAAGGTGCCGCTTCGATCGCGCTGCTGTTGCTTGCGGGCACGGCCGGCGCCCAGACCATCTACGTTGACACTTCGGCCGATGTGACGGACTTCGGAGGCGCGCAGCAGGTCGCGGACCTGCCCGGACCGGACGGCAAGATCTCCCTGGCCGAGGCGGGGCTGGCCTCGGACAACACGCCGGGCGTGCAGACCATCGGCTTCCACATTCCGCAGAGCGACTGGCAGATGCAGTGGCTCTATCCCGGGCGTGCGGTGCTTCAACCGTTCCTTGGGTTCCGGGTGTTCGAGACGGCGATCATCGACGCCACGACCCAGACCGCGTTCACCGGCGAAACGAACCCCGATGGCGGCGCCGAGGTCGTGATCTTCACGGGGTCGTACCTCATCGACAACGTCGGCGGCGCGATGCGCGGCTTCGACCACACCAGCATCTCGGTCAGCGGCGGCTCGGGGAACGTCATCCAGGGAAACACCGTCGTCAACATCGAGGTGTACGACTCGCCCTCAGCGCTGATCGGCGGCACGAACACCGGCGAGGGCAACACCGCCGGCACGATCAAGCTGGACCGCACGAACGACTGCGTCGTGATCGGAAACACCACCACGCGGGTTCGCGTGCTGGGCTGGGTGGGTGGCGGGCAACCGGCGACGAACAACCGCATCGGCGGTCCCACGCTGGCCGAGCGCAACTTCATCACCGGCTACGGCACGTGGAGCGAGGGCTGTCCAGGCGGCACGACGGTGCAGATCTTCGACTCGATCGGCACGGTTGTGGAGAACAACTGGATCGGCACCACTCCCGATGGAATGGCCCAAGGAAGCCTCGCCTCGACCACCGGCGTCGGACTTGAAGGCGAGAACCACGACACGGTCGTCCGGGACAATCGAATCGCCGGGATCCTCGGGCACGGCACCGGCCCGCACTGCGTCGGCTGGCTCGTGGGGTCGGCGATCACGGTCTACGGGAAGGGCAGCGGCGTCCTGATCGTCGGCAACGCAATCGGCCTGAATGCCAACGACGAGCCGGTGCTGGGCAGCGTCACCGGCATCACGATGTCGAACTATTTCGAGGGTCCGGTGCAGGACGTGGTCGTCGGAGGAACCGGGCCCGGAGAAGCGAACGAGATCGCCGGGCACCTGCTGACGGGCGTGCGCGTGGACAACACCTTCTCCGGGGTCAGGATCTCCGCCAACTCGATCCACGACAACGGCGACCTCGGCATCGATCTGGTCACGGCCGGATTCCAGACCGGCGTGACGCCCAACGACACGCTGGACCCGGACGTCGGCGCCAACGGGCTGCAGAACTATCCCGTCCTGCTCGCCGCCAGCACCAGTCCTGCGGGCACCAACGTCGCCGGCACGCTGAACGCATTGGCCAACCAGTCGTTCAGCCTCGAGTTCTTCGCCAGTTCCGCGTGCGACCCGTCGGGATTCGGCGAAGGCGCCGTCTTCCTCGGCGCGATGGAGGTCACGACCGACGCCGCGGGCGACGCGACCTTCTCCGCGATGCTGCCGGTCGTCGCCAGCGCCGGCTCGTTCGTCACCTCGACCGCAACGCTGCTTCCGGTCGGCAGTACGTCCGAGTTCTCCGCCTGCCTGCCGATCGCTGTGCAGCTCCTGGGCGATCTCGACGGCAGCGGCGGCATCGACGGGGCCGACCTCGGCGCGCTCCTTGGCGCGTGGGGGCCGTGCAGCGGATGCCCGGCCGACCTCAACGGCGACGGCGCGGTGGACGGCGCGGACCTGGGAATGCTGCTGGCCAACTGGGGCTGAGGACTGCGACGCGAGCGCTGCAGCGCGCTGATCCCGCGCCCTTGGCTAGTCGCGATCCAAACCGAACGGACAGGGCGCCTCGATGCGCAGCCGATCTCCCCGGCCCGGGTGCGTGAACGCGAGAACGGTCGAGTGCAGGAGCAGGCGCGGCGCCGCGGCGCGAACGTCGGGCGGGGCATACAGGTCGTCTCCCAGGATCGGGTGACCGATCGATTGGAGATGCAACCGGAGCTGGTGGGAGCGCCCGGTGAGCGGCCGGAGTTCCAGGAGGGTCCGTTCGTCGCTTCGCGCGAGGACGCGCCAACGGGTCTGTGCCCGGCGTCCATGGACATGATCGATGATCTGCCAAGGTCGGTTCTCGATGTCGGCACGCATCGGAAGGTCGATCTCGCCCTCGTCGAGACTCAGGCGTCCCGCGACCACCGCGAGGTACACCTTCTCCACGGCGCGGCGCTCGAATTGCCGCGACAGCTCGCGGTGCGCCTCGGCATCACGTGCCATCACGATGGCGCCGGAGGTGGCCTGGTCGAGCCGGTGGACGATCCGGGCCCCCGGGAACCTTTCCGCCGCCCGGACCGCAAGACAATCCGCGTTCCGCGGCCCCTTCCCGGGTACGGACAGGAGTCCGGACGGCTTGTCGAAGACCGCCAGCCGTTCGTCGCAATGAAGCACCACGAGTTCCACAGGGGCCCTAGACTAGACGCTTCGCCTCCGCCTCGACCCTCCTCGCCCCTGATCAAACAGTGGTCCAGCCCATGACCAAGCCCATCGTCTTCGTGTTCCCGCTCCTGACCCTTGTTGCCTCCGTGCCCGCGCTCGCCCAAACGGGCGGCGCGAGCGGTGTCCACGGTCGGGATGCCGCGGCGGGCCAGCACGGCCAACAGAACCCGCACGCCCAAGGCTCGACGCACGGCGGGGCCGCCGCGCCGGAGGCTCCGTTGGACTGGGCGGCGGAGGAGGCCGGCATGTTGGCCAACCAGCGGCAGCTCACCTTCCCGGACGTGTACATCAAGGCCGGCGAGTCGTACTTCTCGCCCGACGGATCGAAGGTCGTGTTCCAGGCGGTGGAGAAGCCCGAGGACGGCGGCACGCCCGCGGAGTACTACGGCATGTACGTCGCCGACGTTGTGCGCGGCGCCGACGGGCGCATCACGGGCCTTGCCAATCACCGCAGGCTCAGTCCGAAGGGCTCGGCGAACACCTGCGGGTGGTTCCACCCGACCGAACCCGACACCGTCATCTTCGCCTCGACGATCTCGGCACCGACCGAGAGCGCGCCCCCGGGCTACCAGCGCGGCACGGGTCGCTACCGTTGGATGTTCCCGCCCGAGATGCAGATCGTCTCCTGCGATCTGCGCACCGCCGACGGCACCATCGCCACGCTGAAGCGGCTCGTGCAGCACAACGGTGCGTACCAGGCGGAGTGCAGCGTGAGCCCGGACGGCAAGACGCTGCTCTACTGCTCGCTCGACACCAACCAGGGCGACCTGTACGTGAAGGACGTGGCGAGCGGGAAGTCCACTTGCATCGTGGACAAGCCCGGCTACGACGGAGGACCGTTCTTCTCGCCCGACGGCAAGCGCATCTGCTGGCGTTCGGACCGCCGCGGCGACAACCTGCTCCAGCTCTTCGTGGCCGATCTCGTCTTCGACAGCGCCGGGCGCGTCGTGGGCATCGGCCCCGAGCACGAACTCACGAACGACCAGAACGTGAACTGGTGTCCATTCTGGACGCCGGACGGCAGGTCGCTGGTCTTCGGCACGAGCCGCGAGGGGCACCGGAACTACGAGGTGTTCATGCTCGACGCCGATCCCGGCAACCTCCCCGGGAGCGACGGACCGATCCGCTACGGCACGAACGTCCGTCGCGTGACCGCCGCGTCCGGCGCCGACGTGCTGCCGGCGTTCAGCGCCGATGGCCGCACCATGATCTGGACCAGCCAGCGCGGTGAGGGCGGCAGCAGCCAGCTCTGGGTGGCGGACTTCCTGCCCGCATCGGAGCCCGCACGGAAGTAGTCGGGTCGCATCCGTTCGCGGAATCGCCGTTTCTTCGCGGAAACGGTCCCGGACCCTATACTCGCCGCGTGCTCCGCCAGCGCTATCTCATCCCGTTCCGCAGCCTGCTGCTGCCGCACATCTTCACCGATACGCTGGTGATCGGAAGCGGGGTGGCCGGTCTTCGAGCGGCGATCGAGGCGTCGCGCTTCGGGAGCGTGATCGTCGTCACCAAGGACCAGTGGGACCTCTCCTCGACCGCGTGGGCGCAGGGCGGCATTGCGGCGGTTCTGGCCGCGGAGGATTCGGTCGAGGAGCACGTGCGCGACACGCTCGCGGCGGGCGCCGAACTGTGCGAGGAAGAGGCCGTGCGCACCCTCGTCGGGGAGGGGCCCGATCGCATCGCCGAACTGATCGACTGGGGCATGCGCTTCGATCGCGAGCCGGGAGGCGGCCTGTCCCTCGGTCGGGAGGGAGGGCACCTCCGCAACCGGATCGTGCATACCGACGGAGACGCCACCGGGCGCGAGCTGGCGCGATGCCTGCACGCGGTTGCCGTGGCCCATGACAACATCCGGATGTTCGATCGGTGCTTCTCCCTCGACCTCCTCACCACGAGCGGAAACGGAGCACGGAGCGACAACCGGGTGCTGGGGGCGATCACGCATCACCCGCGCTACGGGCTCCAGATCATCTGGGCCAAGGCCACGGTGCTGGCCAGCGGCGGGGCGGGACAGCTGTTCCGCGAGACCACCAATCCCCGCACGGCGACGGGCGACGGCCTGGCCATGGCCTGGCGGGCGGGAGCGATGGTGGCGGATCTCGAGTTCGTTCAGTTCCATCCCACCACGCTGTACGTGGCCGGCGCCGCGCGGGCCCTGATCTCGGAGGCGGTGCGCGGCGAGGGGGCGCATCTGATCGATCGCGAGGGGCATCGCTTCATGGCGCCGTACCACCCGCTGGGCGAACTCGCACCGCGCGACGTGGTCAGCCGGGCGATCGTGGATCACATCGCCCGCTCGCGCGAACCCAACGTGTTTCTCGACATGCGTCACTTCGGTCCGGGCCGATTCGCCGCCCGCTTCCCGGGGCTGACGAAGGTGCTGCGGAGCTTCGATCTCGATCCGGAGACCGATCTCATCCCGGTGCATCCCGCGGCGCACTACACGCTGGGAGGCGTGTGGACCGACCTCGACGGGCGCTCGAGCCTGCCCGGTCTGATCGCCTGCGGCGAGGTCGCCTGCACGGGACTGCACGGCGCGAATCGTCTCGCGAGCAACAGCCTGCTCGAGGGACTGGTGTTCGGCCGCCGCGCGGGCATCGCCGCGGGCGAGCTCGCGAGTCGCCCGCTGGGGCCGACCCAGATCATCAGCGACATCCGTCTCTCCGAGCACGGCGAGCTCGACCTGGTCGACGTGCGCTCGAGCCTGCGCAGCGCGATGTGGCGGAACGCGGGCATCGAGCGGACCGGGGCCAAGCTCGACGACCTCCTGGACATGTTCGGATTCTGGAGCCGATACACGCTCGACAAGATCTTCGACGATCCCGCCGGGTGGGAGGCCCAGAACCTCCTCACGGTGGGGACGATCGTCGCCCGCGCCGCCCGGGCACGCGAGGAGAGCCGAGGCACGCACTGCCGACTCGACTTCCCCGAACCGGTGGCGGCACAGCACCACCACCTGGCCTGGAGCGCCGGCGCCGAGGAGCCGACCTCGATCCCGGTCGGCGCGATGGCGGAGGCGCTGAGGGGCGAGGTGCCCACATGAGCGGTCGCGCCGCAGCGCTGCTGGGCGCCATCGCCGTCGCGGTCGGCGCCGGCGGCTGCAAGCCCTACCGGATCGAGCACCACACGAGGCCCGCGTTCTTCCAGTCCGCCTCCCAGGCGCCGCTGCCGGACGAGATCGAGATGCCCGACGGCACGCTGATCGTCTATTCCACGCAGAACCCGTTGCGCAACGGATTGGGAGCTGCCGAGGCCACCGGCGAGGCGGCCAAGACGGTTCAGATCCGCGAGGAGAATCCCGACGGCTCGGTGATACTGCGATCGATCCTCCCCGAGCACGTGGTGGGCAACACGATGACCTGCCTGAGGAACGAGGAGTACCAGCTCATGTGGGAGCAGCTCCTCGCCCGGTCCACCCGCCAGGCGTACGAGGCCCAGGGTCTGGGCTACGAGGGATTCGCCGCCTTCATGCAGCAGAACCGACGCGAGATCATGACCACCCTCAACCGGATGAGCTTCGGCTTCTACGGCAGCGACGTCGTGCTCGAGCGGAACGGGCAGGGCGGGCTGCGGGCCCGGCTCAGCCCGTTCGTCTCGTCGCAGTTCAAGTTCACGACGATCGAGGTGGCTCCCGAGGACGGCGTGATGAAGCTGCTGCTCATCCGTTGATCGAACGCGGGCCGCAGACGGCGCAGCCAAGGGCAATTCCGCGGCGATCGGCGCCGTGGGGTTGGATCGACCGCGTCAAAGCGGTAGTCTGGTCCCGATGGCCGGCGGGGCGGTGTGCTCGCGGCGCGCAGGGCGCGGCGGGGAGGGAGCATCGGCGCCGGCCCGGACTGGAGGATGAAGGTGAATCGATCAACGCTCGCTTTGACGGCGGTGCCCGTCTTGGCTCTTGTTTCGATGTCTGCCACCGCGCTGGGCGGCGCGATCGCGGTTCCCACTGCCGTGGTGCTCGAAGGACAAACGACCGCTGGTGCCAATGGCGCTCTCGTCACGCTCGTGAACACGCCGTTCGTGAGCAGCAACGGCAAGCTCGGGTTCGTCGGGGCCGTGGACAACGGTTCGGGGGGCAACAACCAGTTCGTGTGGTGGGACGGAGCGATCGTGTGGCTCAACAGCGATGCGCTCCCCATCGTGCTCACCGGCGGGGAAGGGACGATGGGCACGTCGAACGAGGGCGCGTGGATCTACAGCCCGAGCGACGACGGCGACGACAGCGTCTGGAGCAACGGGGCGAAGCTCCTCAAGGAGGGCGACGACGCTCCCGGACTCGCCGGTCTCTTCATCTCCTTTGCCAGCCGCCCGCAGATGAACGACGACGGCACGCCGACCTGGATCTCCGGCACCACCGCCACGCCGGGCGGCAGCAGCCAGGGACGCGTGCTCTACTCCGGCTCGACCGTGGTGGTGAAGTCGGGCGACTCGATCGACGGCCTGATCGTGAGTCCGTCCGGCGTCGGCTTCGCCTACGACTTCTCCGGCAGCGGGGAGCATTGGGTGATCGAGTGCACCCAGGGCACCTCGACCAGCTTCATCGTGCTCGACGGCGCGGCCGTTGCCGTCGCGGGCGAATCCGCCCCGGACGGAAGCAACTGGCAGGGCTTCGACGACTGCGCCGTGAACGACGCGGGCTCGTGGATCGCCTCCGGCGACACGGATGCCGCGGTCATCAGCGACGGGTTCCTGGTGCTGAACGGCTCGTTCCTCCTGCGCGAGGGCGACAACGTCAACGGCCGCGTGCTGGCGGCCAATCCGCGTGCGATCGCCATCAGCAACGCCGGGAAGGTCGGCGCCATGTGGAACACCGATCTGGGCGAGACCCTCTTCGTCGCCTCGCCCGTCGCCGACGCTCGCGGCAGCGTTTCCGTCGACACGCTTCTTGCCGTGGGCGACCTGGTCGACACCGACGGCGACGGCGTCGTCGATTCGCCGGTGACGGACTTCAACGCGTCCCCGGTCATCGGTCCGGGGCTCCGCCTGGCCGACTGCTGCGTGGTGTACGTCGAGGTGGACGTGTCGATCGGCGGCACCGAGTTCGAGGCCGTGGTGGGCGTGCCGTATGGACAGGCCCTCGTGGGCGACATCAACGGCGACGGCATTGTCGATGGCGCCGATCTCGGGCTCCTGCTCGCGGGTTGGGGCACCTCCGGCGACACCGATCTCAACAACGACGGCACCACCGACGGCGCCGATCTCGGCATCCTGCTGGGGAACTGGAGCTGACCCGGTCCGCGCGGCGTGGCCGGCGGGGGAGTGCGGCGTAGCATCGTGGATGCTGGACCCCCTCGCCGGCCGCCGTGCCCGGATCGAAACCGCGTGGAGCCTCGACCGCGCGGTCGTGCTCGTCGGATCCGGCCGTCCGATTCCGGTTCCAGGCGGCGCCGACCGAGTCCATCCATTCCAGGTTCATCCGGACTACCGATGGCTCACCGAGCGCCGGATGGAGGGCGGCGTCCTGGCCTTCGATCCTCGGAGCGGTTGGACGCTCTTCGAGCCCGAGGCGACGGAGGCGGAGCGGTTGTGGGAAGGACGCACCGATGTCCCCTCGGGCCGACCGCTCGCAGAGCTCGACGCGTGGATCGACGCCCGGTCGGATCGGCCGCTTGCCTGCCTCGGCGCCGGACCCTGGGGCGAACGCCCGATCACCGGTGACGCAGAACTCGAGCGGCGGTTGGCCACGCTCTTGCTGCATGCCCGGCGTCCCAAGGACGAGCGCGAGGTGCGCGCGATCCGCAGCGCCGCCGACGCCACGGCGGCGGGATTCGCCCGGGCGCTGGACGTGGTGGAGCCGGGCGTGTCCGAGCGCCATGTCCAGATCGAGATCGAGACCGCCATGTTCCACGCCGGAGCCCAGACGACCGCCTACGGGACCATCGTCGGCAGCGGCCCCAACTCCGCCGTGCTGCACGCGACGCCGTCCGGCCGCACGATCGGTCAGCGCGACCTCGTGCTGATCGATGCCGGCGCCGCGATCGACGGGTATTGCGCCGACGTCACGCGCACGCTCACCGCGGCCGGCACGCCCTCCGCCGAGCAGCGGGTGCTGCTGGAAACCGTGGAGCGGGCCCAGCAGGCGGCCATTGCGTGCTGCCGCGCGGGAACCGAGTGGCGCGCCGTGCACCAGGCGGCCGCGCTGGTCATCGCCGAGGGACTGGTCGAGGCGGGACTCCTCAAGGGCCGAGGCGAGGATCGGCTCGACGACGGCGCCATCGCCCTGTTCTTCCCCCACGGCGTCGGGCACATGGTTGGCATGGGCGTGCGCGACGCCGGCGGGCCGTTGCCCGGCCGCGACGGCTTGGCCCCGTGCTGCGGCGTCCGGTTGCGCGTCGACCTGCCCTTGGAGGCAGGCTACGTGATGACGGTCGAGCCCGGCGCCTACATCGTGCCGGCGCTCCTGCGCGACGCGGCGCGGCGCAAGCGGCATGCGGACGTCGTGAACTGGTCGGAGGCGGACCGTTGGACGAGCCTCGGCGTCGGCGGCGTGCGGATCGAGGACAACATCCTCGTCACCGACGGCGCGCCGGAGGTGCTCACAGCGTCGATTCCGCACTAGGCGACCATCCGCGAAGCACCGCGGCGCCGCGGATCGCGTCGTTGCGGAGCGCCTCCAGCGCTTCGTTCGCACGATCGAAGGGGAACGTCTGCACGCTCGTGCGCACATGCGCTTCGGCGGCCTCGGCGAGGAACGCCTGCGCATCGTTTCGCGTGTTGTTGGCGACCGACCGGACAACCCGCTCCTGGTAGAGCAGGCGGTACTCGAGCGGGGGCACATCGCTCATGTGAATGCCGCCGAGCACGAGCGTTCCGCCCTTGTCCAGGGCCTCGAGTGCCGGCGGCACGAGCTCGCCCGCGGGGGCGAAGATCACTGCGGCGTCGAGCGGCTCCGGCGGCTGCTCCGCGGCATCGCCCACCCACACCGCCCCGAGTTCCTTGGCGAGGGCCTGGTGCCGTTCGCGGTCCCGCGTGCAGACGTAGACATCGGCACCGCGCCGACGGGCGAGCTGGATGGCGAGATGTCCGGCGGCGCCGAAGCCGTACAGTCCGAGCCGGGCGTTGCGCCAGCCGTGCGGGCGTTGGTCCAGACCGGTGAGGGCGAGGGCCCGGTAGCCGATGATGCCGGCGCACAGGAGCGGCGCCACCTGTTCGTCGGAGAGCCCGCGGGGCAGCCGGTGCACGAACGTGGCGGGGGCGGTCGCGAACTCCGCATACCCGCCGTCCACGGTCCAGCCGGTGAAGTCGGGGCGGTCGCAGAGGTTCTCGCGACCGGAGGTGCAGAACCGGCACGTCCCGCAGGTGCGGTGCACCCATGCGATGCCGACGCGCTGTCCGACGAGTGCCGGTTCGACCTCTGGTCCGACCGCGACGACGACACCGACCACCTGGTGGCCCGGCACGATCGTCGGGCGCCGTGGCGGAAGATCCCCCTCGACGACGTGCAGATCGGTGCGACACACGCCGCACGCCGCCACCCGCACGAGCACCTCGCCCGGACCCGGAACGGGCACGGGCCGGTGCTCGAGCCGCAGCGGATGGGCTGCCGCGGGAGCGGGGGTGTGGAGCACCAGAGCCCGCATGTCGTGCAGATCGGACACGTTCTCACGATATCGTGGTCGGTCGAGGGCGGGGCGGAATCAGGCGCGAGGCACGGAGCCACAACCACGGGAGGCGCCGATGTTCCGGAATCGAGAGGAGGCGGGCCGCCAGCTCGGGGCGGCGTTGGGGGGAATCGAGATGGTGCGTCCGCTGGTCCTGGGCGTGCCGCGCGGCGGGGTGGAGATCGGTGCGGCGCTGGCCCGGTCGATCGGCGCCGAACTGGACGTGGTGCTGGCCCGCAAGCTGCGGGCGCCGATGCAGCCCGAGCTCGCCATGGGAGCGGTGGGCGAGGACGGTTCGGTGAGCGTGGACCACGAGCTCGCCCGCGCGATCGGCGCCACGCCGGAGATGATCGAGTCCGAGCGGCGCACCCAGGTCGAGGAGATCCAGCGGCGCGGCGCCATGATTCGTGCGGTGCGTCCCGCGGCGCCGTTGGAGGGCCGCACCGTGATCGTCACCGACGACGGCATCGCGACCGGCTCGACGATGATCGCTGCGCTCAAGGCGGCGAAGGCCAAGGGGCCGTACGAACTGATCGTGGCGGTGCCGGTGGGATCACCCGACCGGCTCGAGGAGATCCGGCGCCACTGCGATCGTCTCGTCTGTCTCGAGGCGCCGAGCCGCTTCATGGCGATCGGGCAGTTCTACGAGGACTTCAGTCAGGTTCCCGACGCGCGGGTGCTGGAGCTCCTTCGTGGCCAAGCCGCCTGACGCGGTGATCAGGCTCGTCCGGTCGCGCCGGCCAGAGCACCGAGGCGACCACGGCCGAGGCGAGGAGTCCGACGACCACCAGAAGCGACGCGGCGGTGCCGATCTTGATCGGGCGATGATCGCCGAGGTCGAGCCCGAGTAGCGCACCGGCGGGCTGGAGGTAGGGCGGCACCGAGAGCAGCAGCAGCTTCACGCCGACGAAGAGCAGGATCAGGATCAACGCCGGCTTCAGGTAGCGGAAGCGACCGAGCATCGCCCCGAGGCAGAAGTAGAGCGACCGCAATCCGAGGATCGCGAAGATGTTCGAGGTGAAGACGATGAACGGATCGGGCGTGACGGCGAAGATCGCCGGGATCGAGTCGACCGCGAACACGAGATCGGTGATCTCGACCATGACCAGGGCGAGGAACAGCGGCGTCACGTGGCGCACGCCGTCCACGGTGGTGAAGAAGCGCTGTCCGTCGAACCCCGGGTGAACGGGAAGGAATCGGCGCGCGGCACGCACGATCGGGTTGCGGGCCGGATCGGGCTCGCTGCGCACGACCGCCATCTTGACCGCGGTCGCCACCAGGAACACTCCGAATGCGATCAGCACCCAGGACGCGCGCATGACGAGTTCGGCGCCGACCGCGATCATCGCACCGCGCATCGCCAGCGCCCCGAGGATGCCCCAGAAGAGCACCCGATGCTGATAGCGGGGAGGCACGGCGAAGAACGAGAAGACGATCGCGATGACGAAGATGTTGTCCACCGCGAGCGACTTCTCGACCACGAAGCCGGTGAGGTACTGCTTGGCCGCCTCCCAGCCCGCGACCGTCGTCTGGATGACGAGGGGAGCGCTGGGATCGGCGAACGCGGCGGGGTTGTACGCCGCGGTCTCGATGCCGAGACCCAGCCAGTGCCGGTCGTAGGCGGCCCAGACGAACAGCGAGAAGAGCAGGCCTAGCGACACCCACACCACGGACCAGCCCGCGGCCTCGCGAAGCGACACCTCGTGCGCCTGCCGGTGGAAGACGCCGAGGTCGAGTGCCAACAGCGCGAGAACGATCGTCACGAATCCGGCGTAGGCCCAGACGCGCAGATCGGCCGGCTGGCCGGTCGCCGCTCCCGCGGTCGCGGCGACGGAATCGAGGACGGGCGCAAGCTGGACCAGGACATTGGGAATCGGCATGGGCGCACCACGAGATCCGCGCCGCGATCGGCGACGGCGATCCCGTGGTCTTGCCGGCGGAGGCCATGCCTCCGGGCGGGAACCGGGCCGAAGCCGTCTTGACGATTCCCGCCGCCCGCGTCCGCGCGGTCGGCTACTCCCCACAGGGCGAAGCGCGGTGAGGATAGGAGGGAACCC
>JAGQOG010000460.1 GCA_020427695.1 Phycisphaerales bacterium | reverse complement strand
TGCGGGCTGCATCCCGAGCGACAACGTGGGCGCGGTCGACGACGCGTGCGGCGTGTTCGTGTCGAGCTCGCTCGGCGCTGACGGCAACGCGGGCACGAAGGGCTCGCCGCTCAAGACGATCGGTGCCGCGCTCGCGTTGGCGAAGGGAAAGCCGGTTTACGTGTGCGGCGAGAGCTTCGGCGGGAGCGTGTCGATCAGCGACGACGCGACGCTGTACGGCGCGCTCGATTGCGCGAACGGCTGGGTCTACGACGCCGCGAAGAAGACGCAGGTGAGCGGAGACGCGGACGCGATTGCGATGACGATCAGCAAGGCGACGACGAGCGTGGAGGTCTTCGACTTCGCGATCGCCTCGCCGAGCGCGACGAAGGACGGCGGATCGTCGATCGCGGTGCTGGTCGCGCAGGCGGCGGCGAGCTTCACGCGCTGCGACGTGGTCGCGGGCGACGGGAAGGCGGGCGCTCCGGGCGATCTGTTCATGAGCGCCGCCCAGGCGGGCAGCGACGGGCTGACGGGTCACGACGCATGCACGGAGAACATCGTCGTGCCGGGTGACTCGGTGACCAACGCGTGCGGCGATGGCGACTCGATCAGCGGCGCGGGAGGCGTTGGGCTCACGAGCAGCGGCGGATCGGGCTCCCCGGGAGAGCCGCAAGGCTCGATGAACGGCGGGAACGGTGAAGCCGGGATGGTCTGCACCGAAGGCACGAAGGGCGACGACGGCGTGCCCGGTGACCCTGGCCTCGGTGCGACGGGCCTCGGCACGATCGCAGCCACCGGCTACACGGGCTTGAGCGGCGGCGAGGGCATGCCCGGCCACGTCGCGCAGGCCGGCGGCGGTGGCGGCGGCGCGAAGGGCGGCACTGGCTCGGGCAAGTGCGCCGCGGGCATGACGGGCGGCGCGTCCGGGGGCTCCGGGGGATCGGGTGGCTGCGGAGGGCAGGGGGGCAAGGGCGGCGCGTTCGGCGGCGCGAGCATCGCGCTGATGAGCATCGATGCGACCCTGAGCTTCGCGAGCGTGACGCTGAAGACCGGCGACGGTGGCAACGGCGGCGACGGTGGCGACGGCCAGAACGGCGGCGACGGCGGCATGCCTGGCCCAGCCGGCAAGGCGAAGCCGACCTACGCAAACATCAACGACGCGTGCGCGGGCGGCCCTGGCGGCAAGGGCGGCCCTGGCGGCAAGGGCGGCGGAGGAACGGGCGGCCATGCGATCGCCATCGCGATGACCGGCAAGGCCGTGTCGATGACGGGATGGTCCGCGGTGAAGGGCGCTGCGGGCAACGGGGGCAAGGGCGACAACGCCAATGGGAACATGGGTGATGGTGCCAATGGCATCGCCGCTGAGTGCTGGGATTTTGGAGGCAACGCGGCCTGCAAGTGAGCCGCGCATGATGGCTTGAGAGAGCGCCGCCGCAGTGTGCGGCGGCGCCACGAAGAAGCGATTTCGTAGGCCCGGTCCAGAGGACCGAGCCGCATAGGACAGGTCTGCGCCCGCCGGCTGTTGGCGAGGCGCCATGGCCGAGGTGTGCCCTCGCGCCGGGAGGAACGAACATGAAGCGAGGATTGATGAGCAAGGTCGCGGCGATGGTGGTGTTCAGCGGGCTCGGCCTGCTGCTCGCGACGGGGTGCGATGTGCTCGGGGGCGGCGGCGAAGGAGGATCCGCGTGCGACGGCGGGTACGGCGGCCTGGGCCTCGGCGGCGGTGGCAGCCTGAGCTTCGGAGGAGGGGGAGGGGGCCCTGCGGACGACGCGCAGAGCGCGGACGCGTGCTTCGGCAAGCCCGCGACCAAGTACATCGACTGCCGCAAGCGCGGGCTGGACGCCGACGCGTGCTCCACGGCATGCCTGGAGGCCGGTACGGGGTGCGGGCCGCGCGCGGGGCACCCGTACAAGTCGGGCGAGGGGATCGGGAAGCTCACGTGGTGCAAGAACGGGTCGCCGACGTACACGTGCACCTACACGTTCGAGAGCGGCGACGCCTGCGCAGGGGTCTTTGCGCCGCCGTCCTACAGCCCGCTTTGGATCTGCCTCTACAAGTGATCGGCCGGTTGGACGCGCCCGGATCGCCGGGTACGCTGCGCGAGGAACAGGAGCAGGACGCAAACCATGTCGACCGAGCGAGCGATCGCGAGCATCCGCACGGCTCCGGCGTCGGGGGAACCGCCCCGCATGACGATCGAGCAGTGGGCGGCGATGCCGGAGGACGATCCGGGCGAGCTCGTCGGCGGAAGGCTCGTGGAGGAAGAAGTGGCGGACTACGCGCACGAGACGATCGTCTCCTTCGTCAATGCGCTCGTGCGCGGCTGGGTGGTGCCGAGGGGCGGCTTCGTCGCGGGCTCCGAAGCCAAGTTCGCCGTGGGGGAGGACCAGGGGCGCAAGCCCGATCTGAGCGTGTTCCTCCCTGGCGGGAACGTCCCCCCGAGGCACGGGCCGATCCGCGTGCCGCCGGACATCGCGATCGAGGTCGTGTCGCCGGTGCCGGTGGATGTTCGTCGAGACCGGATCGAGAAGGTACGCGACTACGCTGCTTTCGGGGTGCGGTGGTACTGGCTCATCGATCCTTCCGCGAAGACGGTGGAGGCCCTCGAGCTGACCGGCGAGAAGCGATATGCCGTCGTCCTCGCCGCCACGGAGGGGATCGTCACGCTGCCCGGGTGCGCCGAGCTCACGCTGAATCTCGATGAGATGTGGGCTGATCTCGACAGGCTTGGTCCTGCCGACGAGCCGCGCATGACGGGCTGATCAGCGCTGCCGCGAACAGCGGCCGAATCGAAGGGTGTTTGACGGCCGGCGCCACGCGCTGAGCCGCACAGGAGAGGTCTTGTCTGCGTCCGCCGCCATCGGCGAGGCGCCACGGCCGAGGTGTGTCCTCGCGCCGTCCACGCGGAGGTCGAGCGGTGGGCTCCATCATCGTGATCGTGTGTCTCGGCGCGGCGCTGAACCTCGCGCTGTTCGTGGCCATTCATCGGCGGCTCGCGGCGATCGAGCGCGCCACGGGGGCTCGTGTGCGGCCAGACGCGCAAGCGCTCGACGCCGCCGCGGCGCGTGTGGGCGGGATCGTGACGAGCCTCGAAAGCCAGGTCCTCCGCGCCCAAGCTGC
>JAGQOG010000459.1 GCA_020427695.1 Phycisphaerales bacterium | reverse complement strand
GCTGCTCTTCACCGCGACGTTCCCGCCGAGCGTGGAGGCGATGGCGGCCAGCTACCTGCGCCGACCGGTGCGGGTGGAGGTCGATCCCAGTTCCACGGCGGCGCCGCACATCCGTCAATGGATGGTGGAGATCGACGAACGGAACAAGGCGCCGCTCGTGATGGCCCTGCTGGCGGGTCTCGACCGCGGCGGACAGGCGCGCTCGGGCGTGGTGGTGTTCACGCGCACGCGGCGACGAGCGGGTTGGATCGTGGCGGCGCTCGCTCGGCACGGCTTCGTGTCGGAGCCGATTCACGGCGATCGTTCGCACGCCCAGCGGATCCGCGCCCTCGATCATTTCGCTTCGGGCAGGTCGCCGGTGCTGGTTGCCACCGATGTTGCGGCCAGGGGCCTGCACATCGAGGCGGTTCGTACGGTGGTGAACTACGACGTGCCGCTGCAACCCGAGGAGTATGTGCACCGGATCGGTCGGGCCAGCCACGGGGTGCAGTCCGCAGGGGCTGGCGAGTCGTTCGTATTGGTCGATCCCGGCGAGTTGTCCGCTTGGACCGCGATCGAGCGCACCATCGGGATGCGGCCGGAGGAGCTGACGGTTCCGGACTTCAGCGCCTACCAGGCTCCCTGGGCGGCGGAACGGGCGAAGGAGAAGCCTCGGCGCGGCAAGGCGGCGTCGGCCGGACGCAAGAAGGCGGCAGCGTCGGAGACGACCCCCGATGGCGCCAAGTCGCACAGTGCCGGGCGGCGCCCCGACCGGGAGCAGGCGCGGCCGTCGCGCAAGAGCCGCCCGATCGGCAAGCAGCGCCCGGGACAGGGAGTAAGGCGGGTGAACGGCGGGGATCGCGGCTCGCCCGGGGACTTGAGGCGAGGCGGCGCGCGGTCCGACGAAGGGGGTATCAGGTGATGTCCGAGGCGTGGGAGGTCGTCGGACGGCGCCCGCCACCATCCCACGCCTTCAGACTCCTCAGGCGCCCTACTCCTCGTCCAACGACCCCGTAAACCCCAACGACACCTGGAACGCGAGCTGCTCGAGGGCGACGGAGAAGTCAACGCTCACCACGCTGACCGCGTTCTTCACATCGAGCCGCTTCGGCGCGAAGTTGAGGATGCCGGGCACGCCCGCCGCGATGAGTTGATCGGCGACCGCTTGCGCGGCCTCCGCCGGCACGGCCACGATGCCGATCTTGACGTCCTGCTGGCGCACCAGCGCCGGGAGCGCCGACATGGCGAGGACGGTGTGGCCGGCCAAGTCGCTGCCGATCACCCGCGGGTTGTCGTCGAAGACGGCGACGATCCGAAAGCCCTTGCGTTGGAACCGGCCATAGGCCAGGAGTGCTCGCCCGATGTTCCCGGCGCCCACCACCACCGCATGCCACTCTCGGTCCGTCCCCAGGATCGAGCGCAATCGAGCGATCAGCTCGCCGATCGGGTAGCCGATGCCGGGATGGCCGAACTGGCCGAAGAACGCGAGGTCCTTCCGCACCTGTGCGTCCGTGAGCCCGAGCGCCTGGCCGAGCTGCTTCGAACTGATCGTGGTCTCGCCCTGCCCGATTCGCGACTCCAGTTCGCGGAGATACAGGCTGAGCCGTTTGGCCGTCGGGCGTGGGATCTTCCCGTGATGCGGCATGGGCCGCGGCAGTGTAACCCAGCCGCGGTTGGTCATGGTCCGATGGCCGGAGCCCGGCGCGGGTGGACGGACCGCCGGGATCGGACCCCAATGCCCATACCATGCCCCCATGCACATCCGGGACATCCTCGCCCGCGACACCACGACCTTCAGCTTCGAGTTCTTCCCGCCGAAGACCGATGCCGGATGGGATGCGCTCTTCGCGACCATCCGCGAGTTCGAGTCGTTGGCGCCGTCCTTCGTCTCGGTCACCTACGGGGCAGGCGGCAGCACGCGCGACCGCACGCACGACCTGGTCGTGCGGCTCAAGCGGGAGACCCGGCTCGATCCGACGCCGCACCTCACGTGTGTGGCCCACAACGCCGACGACATCGAGGCCGTCCTCCGCCGCTATGCGGAGGCGGGCGTCTCGAACATCCTCGCGCTGCGGGGCGACGTGCCGCAGCAGCTCGCGGGACACGACCGCTCCGGCGACGCCTTCCGCTACGCGTCCGACCTCGTCCGTTTCATCCGGCGCTTCAACGAACGCAACCTGCACCCCGATCGCCGCGGCTTCGGCATCGGCGTGGCCGGCTTTCCCGAGGGTCACGCCGAGACGCCGAACCAACTCGTCCAGACCGAGCACCTCAAGGCGAAGGTGGACGAAGGCGCCGACTACATCTGCACGCAGATGTTCTTCGACAACGCCATGTACTACGACTTCTGCGAGCGGTGCAGCCTGGCGGGGATCACCATCCCGATCGTGGCGGGCATCATGCCGATCACGAGCATGGCGGGACTGCGACGAATGGCGGAGCTCGCCGCGGGCACGCGATTCCCAGCCCGACTGTTGCGAGCGGTGCAGCGCTGCCAGGACGACCCCGAGGGAGTGGCACGCGTCGGCATTCACTGGGCCACCGAGCAATGCCTGGATCTGCTCGATCACGGCGTGCGCGGCATCCACTTCTACACGCTCAACCGCTCCGACGCGACGGCGCAGATCTACTCGACGCTCGGCGCCAAGGACTCGAGCGTGCTTCGGGGCCGACCGTGAGGCGTTGGTTGGTGTGCCACGGTGTGGGGTGCCACGGCCTTCTAGGCCGTGCACGTGGGTTCCCCACGGCCAAGATGGCCGTGGCACCCGACAGCGCCCTACGCGGCACGGCCAGGATGGCCGTGGCACCCGCGGGTCGGTTCCGGCCGTGCCCTACGCGGTGAGATCGATGTGCGGGCACTCCTCGTCGGCGGGCGGCGCGGCGCTGCCGTCCACCGGAGCAGGCGGCGGCTTCCGCCGATCGGACGGCTCGTTGCGCTCGTCGTCGGTCGCCCCGCCGTGACCTCGATCCTCGTCGCCGTCGCTCACGGCGCGGGCGGCACTCTCCGACTCGGTGCCGGCAACGCGGAGATCGACGACATCCTGGAACCGACGCGCCGACTCGGTCGGCTTCTTCTCGCGCTCGCGCGTGCGCACCTCGTTCTGCTGGGCCTGGATGGCCTGCAGGGCAGGGTTGTTGCCGACCGGGGTGCCGAAGACGCTCACCCTAAAGAGTTCGGCACTGCTGCCAGCGGACTTCACATTTCCGCGGCTGCGGCGATTCGTCCGGGAAGACCACCCGTGGTGGGAGCCGGGGGGAGACTCCCAAGAGCCCGAAAACGGGAGCGGGGTGTCAGTCTCCGGGTGTGACGCCCGCGCCGTCGGTGGCCGGGGCCGGGTTCGGGGCGGGATCCAAGTCCGGACGCTCGGGCGCCCGCAGCCAGATTCGTTCGAGCAGATCGCGCAGCACATCGTCCTGCGGCGTGCCGACGATCGCGGCCAACCCCTGGCGGACCCTTTCCGGCTCGCCAATCTGGTGGCCGATGTACGCAAGCAGGAGTCCGTAGTCCGCCCCGTTCGGGCCCGTCAGACGCTCACGAATGGTGGAAACGGCGGTGTCGATGCGATCCACAGGGGGAAGCAGCCGAGGGTTGTACCGAGCGTCGATGAGTTCCGGCTGGTCAAGCAGCAGCACTCGCAGGTTGCGGGCGGCCTCGCCGTAGAGCCCGGCCCCGATCTGGGCGTTCACGCGGCCTGCGCTGGCGAAGGGTTGGTCGGAGGCGAGCTGCAGGACGCGATTGAAGATCGTCTCGGCCTGGAAGAACTGTCCCGCAGCCAAGGCGTTCTCGCCGTCGGCAATCATCCGATCGAGGCGCCGGCGCTCATTCGGCGAGAAGTCGTCGATCTGCCGATTGTGACTCAGGAGCGTGGCCAGCTCGTCCACGCTCAGGACGCGGGGCTGGTCCTGTTCTTCGTCCGATCGGCCGCTCGTCGTATCGGACGGCTTGGTCGCCGGAGGCTTCTCCTCGGTCGAGGAGGTCCCTGTTGTCCCGCGCTGCTCCGCTTCGTTGGCCGCGTGCTCGATATCCCGGTAGTTCTCGCGGATGCCGGGTCCCT
>JAGQOG010000458.1 GCA_020427695.1 Phycisphaerales bacterium | reverse complement strand
TGCTTCCAGCCGCTCCAGGCGCTCATGGTGGCCAAGGCGGGGGCGTTCCTCGTGAGCCCCTTCATCGGACGCCTCGACGACGTGGCGACCGACGGCATGTCCCTGATCCAGCAGATCCGCCAGATCTACGACAACTACGGCTACCAGACCAAGATCCTGGCCGCGTCCATTCGCCACCCCATGCACCTGGTGCAGGCCGCGATGATCGGCGCCGACGTTTGCACGGTACCGTTCAAGGTGATCCAGCAGGTCATGAAGCATCCGCTGACGGACGTTGGTCTGAAGCAATTCCTGGCGGACTGGGCCAAGGCGCATCCGTGAATCGGACCACGCCGCGGAGCGCCCGGATACCGACGGACGGGGGCTCGACCAACGGCTGAATCCAGGCGTCTGCGGGCCCTTCCGGCCGCCGCGGTTTGCCTAAGATTGATGCTTCCCATGACCTCCACTCCCCTCCCGCCCGCGCCCATGGCAGACAACGCCCGCGACGGAGCTCCCGACACCTACACCTCCCAGTCGATCCAGGTCCTCGAGGGTCTCGAGGCCATTCGGAAGCGACCGGGCATGTACGTCGGTGGCACCGGACTCAACGCCCTCCACCACCTCGTCTACGAATGCGTCGACAACGCCATCGACGAGGCGATGGCGGGCTACGCGACCACGATCACGGTGCGGCTGGGTGTCGATGGCTCCTGCACGGTCGTCGACGACGGCCGCGGGATGCCCGTCGATCCAATGAAGCACGAGAACCCGGCGATCAACGGGCGGCCCGCGGTCGAGGTGATCCTGACCGAGGTGCATGCCGGCGGCAAGTTCGACGACAACACCTACAAGGTGTCGGGCGGTCTCCACGGCGTCGGCGTCAAGTGCGTCAACGCCCTCTCCGAGTGGACCGAGGTCGAGGTCTTCAAGAAGGGGAGCGTTCATCTGATCTCGTTCGCCCGTGGCGAGGTGGCGAAGCCCCTCCACGTGGTCACGGCCCTGGCGTCCACTCCGGAAGGCGAGCGGCGCTCGGGAACCCGCATCAGCTTCAAGCCCGACGAGGAGATCTTCCCCGACACCTCGTTCCGATTCGAGACGCTCGAACACCGGCTCCGCGAGCTTGCCTTCCTCAACTCCGGCGTGACGATCAGGCTGGTGGACGAGCGCGTGGATGTCAACGGCAACCGCCGCGAGGAGGTCTTCCACAGCGACGACGGGCTGCTGGCGTACGTCGCCCATCTCAATGCGTCGAAGACGACGGTTGGTCCGAGCGTGTCCATTGTGCGCAAGGACGACGACGCCAAGCTCCAGTGCGAGATCGCCCTGCAGTACACCGACGCCACCAACGAGAACCTGCTCGCCTTCGGCAACAACATCCCGAATCCCGATGGCGGCACGCACGTGGCGGGCTTCAAGGCGGCGCTCACCCGCACCATCAACGGCTACGCGAAGCGCAACAACCTCCTGAAGAACCTCACGCCCACGGGGGAGGATCTACGCGAGGGTCTCACCGCGGTGGTTTCCGTGCGGCTGGCCGAGCCGCAGTTCAACAACCAGACCAAGGAGAAGCTGCTCAATCCGGAGGTGGAGGGATTCGTCGCCGCCGCCGTGAGCGAGCAGTTCGGGGCCTGGCTCGAGGAGCATCCGGCGGATGCCAAGCGGGTGTGCCAGAAGGCCATCCTCGCGGCCGAAGCCCGCGAGGCGGCCCGCAAGGCCCGCGAGCTCATCAAGCGGAAGGGCGCCCTCGATTCGGGCGGCATGCCGCACAAGCTGGCGGACTGCTCCAGCAACGACGTGGACCGCACGGAGATGTTCATCGTCGAGGGCGACTCCGCCGGCGGATCCGCCAAGGGCGGGCGCGACCACGTGACGCAGGCGATCCTCCCGCTGCGGGGGAAGCTCCTGAACGTGGAAAAGGCGCGGCTGGACAAGGTGCTCGGCTTCGAGGAGATCCGGACGCTGATCCAGGCGCTCCAGTGCGGCATCGCCGAGGACTTCGACATCGCCCGGCTCCGCTACGGCCGGATCATCATCATGACCGATGCCGATGTGGACGGCTCGCACATCCGCACGCTCCTGCTCACGTTCTTTTTCCGGCAGATGCCCCAACTCATCCGCCAAGGCAAGATCTTCATCGCCCAGCCGCCGCTCTACCTCGTGCAGCGCGGCAAGGACAAGCAGTACGTGCTGAACGACCGTCGCATGAGCGAGGTCCTGACCGAGCTCGCGCTGCGTTCCGCGGTGCTGGTCATCCGCGACGAGACCGGTGCGATCGTGCGGCGAATCGAGGGAG
Source organism: Phycisphaerales bacterium (assembly GCA_020427695.1). Taxonomy (GTDB): domain Bacteria; phylum Planctomycetota; class Phycisphaerae; order Phycisphaerales; family SM1A02; genus JAGQOG01. Next base: position 7,977 of record JAGQOG010000458.1, on the reverse strand, counting down.
ACGAAGTCGTCAAGGTGGTGCGGCAACTGACCCGCCTCGAGGAGCTCGCGGCGGTGTCGCAGCGCCGCGGCCTTGTGTTCACCGATCTGGTGGCCTCCCGGAGCCGCGATCCGAAGGGTCTCCACCGGCTGCCCACGCACCATGTCGTGTGGCCGGAAGGCGAGGCATTGGCCTGGTCGGAGGAGCAGGCCATGGAGGAGATCGATCGGCGCGGACTCCTCATCGACAGCCTCACGGGCGAGGCGAGCGCCAGCATCGGCGCCGATCGCCGCCGCTCGGCGACCGTGCGCGAGCTCCACGAGAACCGCGAGCTGGAACGGATCTTCGTGACGCTTGCGGAGCACGACATTCGGATCGAGGACTACGGGCTGGTCCAGGAGGAGTCGGTCACGGGCGAGCGGCTCTCGACCCGGTACGCGTGGCAGGTCGAGGGTGGCCAGGGCAAGTCCCGCACGCGGGCCACCGACGAACATGCCGCGGGCGATGGAGAGGAGTCGGGTCACACGCCGTCCGGCCGCCAGACGAATCTCGTCGAGGCGGCGTCGGTTCCCGCGATTCTGCGCACGCTGCACGAGGTGGGCCGTCGCGGCATCGAGGTGAAGCGCTTCAAGGGCCTCGGCGAGATGGAGGCGGAGCAGCTCTGGGAAACCACCATGGACCCCAGCCGGCGCACGCTTCTCCGTGTGAACTGGGAGACGGCGAGCGAAGCCGACTCGCTGTTCGCCACGCTGATGGGCGAGAACGTGGAGCAGCGGCGGGCGTACATCGAGAAGCACGCGCTCGAGGTGAAGAACCTTGACGTGTAGGGATCTCGCGACTGCGCCGCCGGGGACGCGCCGGCGAGGGGGCGAGGGACGCGGACGTGAGAGGTGACCGTGTGGGGGTGGTGCTGCTCTCGGGCGGCATGGACTCGGCGGTGACGCTGGCGGAGGCGCGGGCGATGGGGTTCGCGTGCGCGGCGTTGTCGTTCGACTACGGCCAGCGGCACCGGTACGAGTTGGAGGCGGCGAAGCGGGTTGGCGCGGCGGGCGGAGTGTGCCGACATGTCGTCCAGCACATCGACCTGCGCGCCTTCGGCGGTTCGGCGCTGACGGCGGACCTCGACGTGCCCAAGGACCGGGACGAAGTCACAATGGCGGCGTCGATTCCCGTCACCTACGTTCCGGCTCGCAACACGATCTTCCTGAGCTTCGCCCTGGCCTTCGCCGAGACGATGGGAGCGACGGACCTGTTCCTCGGCGTCAACGCGGTCGACTACTCGGGCTATCCCGACTGCCGGCCGGCGTTTCTCGAGGCGTTCCGCCGCCTGGCCAACCTGGCCACCCGCGTGGGTGTCGAGGCGATCGAGCGCGGCGAACCCGAACCGATCCGCGTGCACGCTCCCCTGCTCGATCTGACCAAGTCGCAGATCGTCCGTCGCGGATTGGAGCTCGGCGTGGACTTCGGACTCACCCATACCTGCTACGACCCGGGCCCGGACGGGCGACCGTGCCAGCATTGCGACGCATGTCTCCTGCGCGCCGCGGGATTCCGCGAGGCAGGCGTGCCCGATCCGGCACTGGTTCGGTACGGTTTGGAGGGGTGAGCGCGAGCGCCGGGTGCCACGAGCGCAGGGTGCCACGGCCTTCTAGGCCGTGTGTTCAGTGCATCGTCCAACACCGCACGGCCTGGAAGGCCGTGGCACCCGACGCGTGTGTTCAGCGCCACCCGCGCCGGCGTCGGCTGGCGGTGAGCAACGACCCGACCAAGAGCGCGGCGATTCCGCTCGGCCCCGGAACGCCTTCCGAGACCAGCTCGAAGAAGAACTGTCCGTTGGCGGGAGCGCCAGGCACGAGTTCGAGGTTCTCGAACATGGCGAGCGCCTGGATCGTGTAGAGGCCGGGACCCAACAGAACGGTCCCCGGGTCGATCTCCCCGTCGTCGGGACCGAAGAGTTGCGCGGACGCGAGAACGTTGGCGTCGCCGACCACGTTGAACACGCTCCACGTGAAGAGTGTCGGCGCATCCACGGAGAACATCACCTGGTAGTCGATGCTCGCCGATGCCGTTCCACCCGCCGCGAAGCTGGTCCCCGACACGTTGCCGGTGGCTTGGATGGAGTACTCCTCCACAACGTAGGAACTCAGCAGAACCTCCGCGAAGCAGTTGCCGCTGGGCGTGGTGGCGACCCCGCCCAGCTCGAAGGTGCTGCCGGAGGGCGGCACGGTCAACCCGAAGCTGGAATCGCCGGACCCGTCGATCACGGTCGCGCTCAGCTGGCCGTTGGTCGAGACGATGGAAAAGCCCGCCGAACAGGCGGCCGCGACCGCGAGGGACGCAACGCCAGCGAGGATCTCGTGCAGCCGCGGACGGATCATGCGACGACTCCTGGTTGAGGTCCGAGCGCATCCGTGCCGATGGTTCCGACGACGGACGTCCCATGGCAAATGGGGATGCGCAAGGAGGTTATCAGCACCAACCGCCAACCGGAAGTGCGGATTCCCCAGATTCGGCACCTGACCGACCCCAGGGTGGGGACACAGTCCCGCGGCCTTGCCACGGTGCGCCTCAGGCCGGGGAGCGGACGCTCTCCATCACCTGTTGCATGATCCGCCGGGTGGTGATGGTGTCGCCGGCGTGCATGTAGGTCTTGCTGATCACGCGGTGTGCACAGACCGGGAGGACATTGCTGACCACATCCTCGGGAATGCAGTAGTCGCGGCCCGCGAGCACCGCCGTGGCGCGGGCCGCCTGAGCCAAGGCCAACGAGCCGCGCGGGCTGACCCCCACCTGGAGGTTCTCGTTCTCGCGCGTCGCCAAGGCAAGGGCGATCACGTAGTCCACGAGGGCCTGGTCCATCTTGACCTTGTCCACCTGCTCCTGGATGGCCAGAATCTCGTCGCCCGTCGCCACCGCTGCCAGTTCACGCAGCGCTGTCCGCGCCGGCTGCTTGTGGAGAATGCGGCTCTCGTCGTCGGGCGACGGATAGCCCAGGTTGATCCGCATCAGGAACCGGTCGAGCTGGTTCTCCGGCAGAAAGTAGGTGCCCTCGAACTCGTAGGGGTTCTGGGTCGCGACCACCATGAAGGGTTGGGGAAGCGGGAGCACCTGCCCCTCCGCGGAAACAGTCGCCTCGCTCATGGCCTCCAGGAGCGCCGACTGTGTCCGCGGCGTCGTCCGATTGACCTCGTCCGCAAGGACGATGTTGGCGAACACGGGACCGGGCTTGAACTCGAAGTTCCCGGTGTCGCGCATGTAGACGCTCACCCCGGTCACGTCCGACGGCAGGAGGTCGGGAGTGCACTGGATCCGAGAGAAGCTGCACTGGATGGACCGGGCCAGGGCGTTGGCCAGCACGGTCTTCCCGACGCCAGGCACGTCCTCGATGAGAACGTGTCCGCGGGCGAGCAGGCACACGATGATCCGATCGACCGCCTGGGAGTTGCCCATGTAGACGGTCGTGATGTTCTCGCGCAGGCGCTGGAGCGTCTCGACGGGCATGGCGGTTCGGCCCCCGCTGGTCGAGGGGCGGGCGAGTATACACTGGCGGCCTTCCCGCACCCGATCGCCAAGGTGGGCCCATCGAATCGCTCTCTCCTCAGACCGTGATCGTCGCCTCGGTGTTCTGCCGAAGCTGCGGTTACGACCTGCGCGGCCTCGCGACGACGGGCTCGTGCCCCGAATGCGGGCTTGAGGTGCGCGAGACGCTGACCCACTTGGTCGATCCCGCCGCGAGCCGGCTTCCGAAGCTCAACGATCCGCGCGGGGTCGGAGACGGACTGCTCGGCCTGGCCGTGACCGCGACGCTCGTCACGCTGGTGCTCGTGCTGCCCAGTGCACTTCGACTCCTGGGCGCGGTCGGCCTGGCGCAATCGACCGCCAGGCACATCGATCCCGGCACGGCCGCGCTCATCGCGAGCGGCATCAGCTTCGTCGGCCTTTGGTGGGCGAGGCTGGTGGCTCGTGGTCCCGCCGAGTCGCCACGCACGGTGGCCCATCGCGATCTTCGACGGATGTTCGTTGGCCTCGGATCGTGGACGTTGGTCCTGGCGGCATGTGGACTCGGCATGCTTGAGAAGCCCGGACCGCTCGTCGAGGCGGCACTGGTGGTCCTGCCCATGCCCTTCGCCATCGTGGGGCTCCTCGGTCTCCGGGGCGTCCTCGACCTCGTCGGATTGCGGTCCCGCGCCTACCGGACGGCGCGGAGCGGACGGCAGAGTGTGGACGGACTCGTGGCGGCGCTGGCGGCGGGCGCCATCGGCCTCGGGCTCGCGGTCATCGGTCTCCGCCTCGACCGGGGTTGGCTGGAGACCGTGGGCCATGCCGTGGCGCTGGCCAGCATCCTGCTGTTCCTGATCGGACTCCTTTACCTCGTGGTCAACTGCTGGTGGATCCGCAGCTCCCTCCGATCTCCGCCCCCACGGCTGAGCGATTTGGTCGCTCCGTCGGCCTCGACGCGATGACGCCGCGAACGATCTGCCACCTTGGCAGGCCCATTGGGCGGCCAGCGCCTGCGATGGCATGGCTCGGAGACCATCGGGCGCCCCCGAAGGCCCTGGAACGCGGAATCATGCGACCGCAGCCGATGCCGAATGGCACCCGGATCCGCCCCGACTGGCGCGGGCTTTGAAAGGGAGAGAGGTTCCGTTCTCCACCATCGGGGCGATCCCCGCGCGTGGACGCCGTTGTTTCTTCCCGGTTCGGGAGCCCCTCCCCGAGCCCGAATCAGACGCACGAACTTTCGGAGACCAGGCTCATGGCCGCCAAGGAACTCGCTTTCGACACCGACGCCCGCAAGGCCCTTCTGGCCGGCGTCGAGAAGCTCGCCGCCGCCGTGAAGAGCACACTCGGCCCCCGCGGCCGGAACGCCGTCATTGACAAGAGCTGGGGTGGCCCGACCGTCACCAAGGACGGCGTCACCGTCGCGGAGGAGATCGAGCTGCGCGACAAGGTCGAGAACATGGGTGCCCAGCTCGTGAAGCAGGCGGCGTCCAAGACCTCCGACGACGCCGGCGACGGCACCACCACCGCCACGGTGCTGGCCGAAGCGCTGTTCCGATCCGGCCTCCGGCACGTGGCGGCCGGCGCGGAGGCGAACGCCTTGGTTCGCGGCATGCGGAAGGCGGTCGACGCCGTCGTGACCCAGATCGACTCGATGAGCAAGCCCGTCGCGAACAACATCGCGGCCGTCGCGAGCATCTCCGCCAACAACGACACCGAGATCGGCAAGATCATGGCCGACGCCTTCGCCAAGGTCGGCAAGGACGGCGTGATCACGGTCGAGGAGGGCAAGGGACTCGAGACCATCGTCGATGTGGTCGAAGGCATGCAGTTCGACCGCGGCTACCTGAGCCCGAACTTCGTCACCAACACCGAGGAGATGTCGGTCGAGTTCGACAAGGCCCTCGTGCTGATCTACGAGGACAAGATCGACTCTCTCCAGAAGCTCGTTCCCTTCCTCGAGAAGGTCATGGACGCGCGGAAGCCGCTCCTGATCATCGCCGAGGACGTGACCGGCGAAGCGCTCTCGACCCTGGTGATCAACAAGCTCCGCGGCGTCCTCAACGTGTGCGCCGTCAAGGCGCCCGGCTACGGCGATCGCCGCCGGGCCATGCTCCAGGACATCGCGATCCTGACTGGCGGCGAGGCGATCATGAAGGATCTCGGCATCGAGCTCGACAAGGTGGCCATCAGCCAGCTTGGCCAGACGAAGCGCATCGAGGTGACGGCCGACCACACCACGATCATCGAGGGGGCCGGAAGCACCAAGAACATCAAGGCCCGCATCGAGCAGATCCGGCAGGAAATTGCGACCACCGACAGCGACTACGATCGCGAGAAGCTCCAGGAGCGCCTGGCGAAGCTCGCCGGCGGCGTGGCCCAGATCAAGGTCGGTGCGGGTTCGGAGGCGGAGCTCAAGGAGAAGAAGGCCCGCGTCGAGGATGCGCTGCACGCCACCCGCGCCGCCATCGAAGAGGGCATCGTCCCCGGCGGCGGCGTGAGCTTCGTTCGGGCGGTGCCGGCCGTTCTCAAGGCCGCCGACAAGGCGATCGCCGACGAGGCGCACGGCTTCAAGGTCGTTGCCGATGCCCTCGCCGTCCCGCTCCGCACCCTCGCGGACAACGCGGGGGAGAAGGGCACGGTGGTGGTCGCCAAGGTGATGGAGGGCACGGGCAGCTTCGGCTTCAACGCCCTGACCCGGGCGTACGGCAACCTGGTCGAGCAGGGCGTCATCACGCCCGCCAAGGTCGACAAGACCGCGCTCCGAAACGCCGCCAGCGTCGCTGGTCTCCTGCTGACCGCCGATTGCATCGTTACCGAGAAGCCCACTGACGCCGACGACGCCGGTGCCCCTGACCACCACGGTGCCGGCATGGGCGGTATGGGTGGCATGGGCGGCATGGGTGGGATGGGTGGCATGGGTGGCATGGGTGGGATGGGCTTCTGATCGACTTCACCGTGGTTCGCGCGGCCTCGGCCGGACCGATGCCGCTTCAACTCCGCACGCAACGAATACCCCAAACGGGAGACCGCAATGTCCGTTCGACCCCTCGAAGATCGTGTCCTGGTCAAGCCGCTCGAGCCGGAGAAGAAGACCGCCTCGGGCATCTTCCTTCCCGAGACCGCGAAGGAGAAGCCCATGCAGGGCAAGATCGTCGCCGTCGGCCCCGGCAAGATGCTCGACAGCGGCGAGCGTGTGAAGCCCTCCGTGAAGGTCGGCGACACCGTCGTGTTCGGCAAGTATGCCGGCACCGAGGTTGAGATCAAGAACGTGAAACACCTCATCGTCCGCGAGACCGAGCTTCTGGGCCTCATCGAGAAGTGAGGCGAGCGAAGGCATCAAGGGATCGAGGCACCGAGGCATCGAGGGTTTTCGATGCGAGCACCGGTGTCCGTACCGCAGACCCTTGATGCCTCGGTGCCTTGATGCCTCGATGCCTCGCGCCTGCCCCCCCTTCTGAGGATGCCATGACCAACAAGCAGATGAAGTTCGACTCCGCAGCCCGCGCGGATTTCAAGCGGGGCGTCGACCGGATCGCCCAGGCCGTCGCCGTGACCATGGGCCCGACCGGCCGCAATGTCGCGATCCAGAAGTCCTACGGCGGACCCTCGATCACCAAGGACGGCGTCAGCGTCGCCAAGGAGGTCGAACTCCCCGAACCCTTCGAAAACATGGGCGCCAAGATGGTGCACCAGGTGGCGAAGAAGACGGCCGACGTGGCCGGCGACGGCACCACCGCGGCCACCGTCCTCGCGCACGCGATCTTCACCGAGGGTCTCAAGCACGTGACCGTCGGTGCGAACGCCGTGGCCGTCCAACGCGGCATCGTGGACGCCGCGGCCGCGGGCACCGAGGCGATCAAGGGCATGGCCGCCAAGTGCAAGGGCAAGGCCGATCTCCAGAAGGTGGCGGTCGTCTCCGCGAACCACGACCGCTCCATCGGCGACCTCATCGCCGAAGCGATCGACAAGGTCGGTGCGGACGGCGTGGTGGAGATCGAGGAAGGCAAGGCCGCCGACACCACTCTCGACTACGTCGAAGGCATGGCCTTCGACAAGGGCTATCTCAGCCCCTACTTCATGACCGATCCCAAGAAGGCCGAGTGCGTGCTCGAGAATCCGCTGATCCTGATCCACGAGAAGAAGATCAGCAACCTCGCGGAGTTCCTGCCGCTTCTGAACAAGGTGGCGACCAGTGGCAAGCCGCTTCTCATCATCGCGGAGGAGGTCGAGAACGAAGCCCTCGCGGCGCTCGTCGTGAACCGCCTGCGCGGCGTCCTCCAGGTGTGCGCCGTCAAGGCGCCGGGCTTCGGCGATCGGCGCAAGGCCATGCTCGGCGACATCGCGGTGCTGACCGGCGGCACGTTCTTCGCCGAGGACCTCGGGCGCAGCCTGGAGGACATCGACACCAAGGAACTCGGCACGGCGAAGAAGGTCGTCGTCACCAAGGACGAGACCACGGTGATCCAGGGCGCCGGCAAGAAGAAGGAGATCGAG
>JAGQOG010000043.1 GCA_020427695.1 Phycisphaerales bacterium | reverse complement strand
CTGGTGTGGTCACGCGTGACAACGGACCATCGGCACAGGAGGTTTTTCTTCTTCCATCTTCGGCCAATCGGGCACGATTAGTTCACGGCGTTGCGTGGCACCCGATGGCCGTGGCACCCGACGTCACGCTCACCCCGTCCAGGCCACGAGCAGGGCACCCAGGTCCACGGCGTCAACGATCCCATCGCCGTTGAGGTCGCCCGGACCGGCGGTGTTCCACGCGCCGAGCAGGAGTCCGAGGTCCGTGCCGTCCACGTCGCCATCGCCGTCGAGGTCCGCGAGCGCGTCGCACACGTCGAGGATGCCGTTGCCGTTCTGGTCGAGACTCGGGTCGGCGCCGATCTCGCAGGAGTCGAGAATGCCGTTGCCGTTGCAATCCGGATTCACCCTCACCACACCCCTGACCATCGGATTGAACGGACCCTCCGGCACCGTCATGGCGGGACTCGGCGTCGGATTGAGGGAGAGGTCCTCGATCTGCGAGCCGTTGATCACCCAACCCTGCCCCATGGATGGCGGCGAGTAGTCGGCGGCGATCGGGTAGTACGGCGACACGCCGAGCGGGTGATACGCACCCACGAAGAAGCTCTGACCGGGGTACCCGACAAACGTCGGCGGCAGCTCGACGCGGTTGAACGTGTTGGTGAACGGATGCTCGACCACCACGTTCGCGACGGTCACGAGGAGCTTCCCGTCGTCGGGCACGCCGTCGCCGTTGGGATCGGTCCAGATCGCGACGCCGCCCGTTGAACCAATGGCCACGTCGCCCCAGGCGATGTCGATCGCCGAGACGACTTCGCCGCCGGGCACAACGACGAAGTGGTTCATCCAGATCAGCGGGCTGGACCCCGCGCCGACCGCGGTCTCCTGGGAGCCGTCGTCCGTCAGGTACGTCGCGACACGCTCGCCGGCGAGATCGCAGCCGTCAGGGATGCCGTTGCCGTTGCAATCGGGTGCGCCGTTCGCCAACGCGCAGACGTCGCCGATGCCGTTTCCATCGCAGTCCGCCTGGTTGGGATTCGGGATCGCCGGACAGTTGTCGCACGCGTCGAGCACGCCGTCGCCGTCCTGGTCGTCGCCGACCAGCGAGTAGACCAGCGCCGTTGGCGACGCCACCTCGTGCCAGCCGGCGTCGCGCGAGACGAGTCCGACGGCGCCGTCGCCGGTCACCGCGACCCATCGGCCGAACCTGGAGCCCGAGGTGCCTCCCGCGTCCGTGACCTTGGGTGAAGCGGCCCAGCCCCGCGGCGTCTCCTCGACGACGTAGAACGCTCCCGAGAGGATCCCCACCTCCGAGTCGCCGTAGTCCGCGACCAGGACCCGCTTGCCGTCCGACGCGACCGCCAGACGCGACCCGAACGCGTTCGGCGCGTAGAGCGAGACCGTCGGATCGCTTGCGTCGAACGTGGTCTCGAGACTCCACGCTTCTTCGTCGTCCCGTGCGTACACGAGCACACGACCGCGCGACCCGTCGGCCTGCACCGCACGCCAATCGCCCACGAAGAGCCGATCGCCGGCGGCAGTCAGGCCGAGGGAGGCGTCGGAGAGCATGCCCGTGAGTGTGGCATCCTGCACCCACGCGTCGGACGAGCGATCAAGGACATAGACCCTGACGCTCGCGCTTCCCGGCGGACCGCCGACGTCGTGAGCCAGCGCGATCGTGGAGCCGTCGGCCGAGAACGCCACGGCGACGTTGAACGACGGCGATCCGGGCGGGTCCGGCGCGATCGTCTGCGCCAGCGACCATCGCGAGCCCGTCCGGCGAAACAGCAGGATCTCGAAGGCGGACGACGAGGGATCCTGGCGACGAAGGGCCGCAACCGCGCCGTCGGGCGACATGCCCAGCCCCTGTCCCGTCACGCCGTCGGCGAGCTGCTGCTCGAGCGTCCACGCCTGACCTTCAAGTCGGTAGACCCACGCCGACGGGTAGCCGCCGAGGAACGCTCGTGTGCCGTCCGAGCTCAGGCCGACGGCGACCCCGACGCCGGCGCCGGCGTCGATTCCCGGCGGCACGAGGGTCGCGATTTCGGTCCAGCGGTCCCGGTCCCGTTGCCACACGAACGCCGCTCCGGCATTCAGCGCCTGCTGGTCGTCGCCGCGCACGCCAAGGAGCACCGTCGTCCCCGAGGCGGAGACGGCGACCGCCGGGCCCGGCAGGTCCACTGCGTTCGCCGGGGACGAGGTCACGAGGGTGGCCTCCGGGCATTGGGCGAACGTTGCCGACCCCGCGAGCGCGGAGTGGATCGCGGCGAGGTGAATGCCGGCGATGCGTGACCAGTGGCGGGTGGCGTTCATGATGCCTCCATCTCTGGATACGCCGTGTGGAACGGATCCTTGCGCGGGTGTGAACACGCCGTCGGGTGCCACGCCGCCGGGTGCCACGCCGTCGGGTGCCACGCCGTCGGGTGCCACGGCCATCCTGGCCGGGTGCCACGGCCATCCTGGCCGTGCGGTCGTGCGCCGGTCGCCGCTCGTCACGGCCGAGACGGCCGTGGCACCCGCGCGGTGCGCCGGTGTGAACCCGCCGCCGGGTGCCACGGCCATCCTGGCCGTGCGGTCGTCCACCGGTGACCGTTCGTCACGGCCAAGATGGCCGTGGCACCCAGCGCCCAGCACCCGATTCCCGATACCTGATACCTGATACCCGACCCCTGACACGTGACAAAGCGGCCCGGCTTTCGCCGGGCCGCCTGCACTTCACGAATCATCCACGCGCCGCCGGGACGTTACTTCTCGTCCTTGACCTCGTACTCGGCGTCGATCACGTCGTCCTTCTTCTCGCCTTCGCCCGCGGCGGCGCCTTCGGCGCCCACGTTCGCGGAGGCTTCCTTGTACGCGACCTTGCCGAGCTCCATCGCGGCCGTCTCAAGCTGCTTCATCGCCGCCTCGATGGCGGGCTTGCTGTCCTCCTTGAGGCGCGACTCGAGGTTGCCGATCGCCGACTCGATGCTGCCGCGCACATCCGCGGGCACCTTCTCACCGTGCTCCTCGAGGGTCTTGCGGGTGCCGTACACGAGCTGCTCGCCCTGGTTCTTGAGGTCCACCAGTTCGCGGCGGGCCTTGTCGGCCGCGGCGTTCTCCGTCGCCTCCTGCTTCATCTTCTCGATCTCGTCCTTCGACAGGCCGCTCGAGCCGGTGATCTCGATCTTCTGGCTCTTGCCGGTCGCCTTGTCGGTGGCCGAGACGTTGAGGATGCCGTTGGCGTCGATCGCGAACTCGACCTCGATCTGCGGCATGCCGCGCGGAGCGGAGGCGATGCCCGACAGGTCGAAGCGGCCGAGCGTCCGGTTGTCGGCGGCGAACTCGCGCTCCCCTTGGAGCACGTGGATCGTCACCGAGGTCTGGTTGTCGGCCGCGGTCGAGAACGTCTGCGTCTTGCTGGTCGGGATGGTGGTGTTCTTCTCGATCAGCTTGGTCATGACGCCGCCCAGGGTCTCGACGCCCAGGCTCAGCGGTGTCACGTCGAGCAGGAGCACGTCCTTGACGTCGCCCTGGAGCACGCCGCCCTGGATGGCGGCGCCGATGGCGACCACCTCGTCGGGGTTGATGCTCTTGTCGAGCTCCTTCGTCTGGAAGATCTCCTTGGCGATCTCCTGCACCTTCGGGATGCGGGTCGAGCCGCCCACCATCACCACCTCGGCAACGTCCTTCGCGCCGAGCTTGGCGTCCTTGAGGGCCGTCTCGCACGGTCCGCGCAGGCGCTGGAAGAGGTCGGCGCAGAGCGACTCGAACTTCGCCCGGCTGAGCGTCACCTGGAGATGCTTGGGTCCGCTCTGATCGGCGGTGATGAACGGCAGGTTGACGGTCGTCTCCTGCTGCGTCGAGAGCTCGCACTTCGCCTTCTCGGCCGCCTCCTTGAGGCGCTGCAGGGCCATCGCATCGTTGCGGATGTCGATGCCCTCCTTCTTGCGGAACTCCTCGGCGATGAAGTCAATCACGCGGGCGTCGAAGTCGTCGCCGCCGAGGTGGCCGTCGCCGTTGGTCGAAAGCACCTCGAAGACACCTTCGCTGATGTCCATGATCGAGATGTCGAACGTTCCGCCGCCGAGGTCGAACACCGCGATCTTCGCGGCCTTCTTCTTCTCGAGGCCGTAGGCCAGGGCGGCGGCGGTCGGCTCGTTGATGATGCGCTCGACCTTGAGGCCGGCGATCTCGCCGGCATCCTTGGTCGCCTGCCGCTGGGAGTCGTTGAAGTAGGCGGGCACGGTGATGACCGCGCGGTCCACCTTCTCGCCGAGATAGTCCTCG
>JAGQOG010000457.1 GCA_020427695.1 Phycisphaerales bacterium | reverse complement strand
GAATCGCGCGACTTGCCTCCTCTTGGCCTTCGCTGCCAGCGTCACAGGTCTTTCGTTCGGCGCCTGCGGCCAATCGATCGTCTGCGACGAGGCGACCGCGATTCCGGCGCCGATCAGCACCGACATCGGCTTCGGGCGCCAGGTTGCGGCAAGCGGCAACCGCGCCATTGTGGGCAGATACGGTGACGTCTCCGTGTCCATCCTGGATCTCGACACCAACCTCGAGCTGTACGCAATCGAGCCCGGTCCTGTGGTTTCCAGTTCCGGCGGGACGGGGGAGACGGCCGTAGACATCGACGCGGACCGCGCGATTGTGGGAGTGCCCGGCGAGGATTCGGCCGGAGCGGATGCTGGCGCGGTGTTCCTCTTCGACGTCACCACCGGGTCACAACTCTTCAAGCTCACAGCTGCGGATGCCGCACTTGGCCTTCTCACCAACGTCCTGAATCGGTTGGACGGCGATCCGCAGATCCCGGACTGGCTCATGCCATCCGACGAGGCCGAGTTTGCCAGTGGCGGGATCCAATTCGTCCTGGCGGCCATAGGAGGGTGATGGCCTACGCGTCTGCCGTGGAGCGATCGTCTCCGAAGGCGCCGCCGCCCCCGTTGCCGGGACACCCGGCAGCGGGGGCGACACTCGTTCCGCGCTCTCGAACGGCGAAGGCTGGCCCCGACGGCCTTTCTGTGGCAGGATCGTGTCATGGGCAAAGGGACTCTGCAGCGAAGGCCGATCCGGACCGCAACCGGCCTGCGGCCAGGAGGGGCGGCGTTGGTGATGGCGATGACCGCCTCGGCGCTCGCCGGCCAACCCACCACCACCGTCATCGCCCACGGCTACTCGCCCGACAGCAAGGGCGCATGGGTCGAGGGCATGGCCGCGGCGATCCTGGCTCGGGCCGGCGGCGCGGGAACGGTCTACCGCTACACCGGCGCGACGGGCGGGTGGAGCGTCGTGCCCGAGGCGGGTGGCGACGGTTCGGACGAGAACGTCGTCCTCATCTTCAACTGGGTGCCGGAATCGGCCTCGGTCGCCGTTGGCCCGAACCTGAACTATGTCCAGGCCGCGGGCGATGCGCTGTATGCGGTGCTGCGCGACGCGCCGTACGCGGCCGGCGACGACGGGCCGGGCGACCTGGTCTCGGGCCGCACGGTGCACTTCATCGGCCACAGCCGCGGCGCGTGCGTGGTGAGCGAGACGATCCGCCGCCTCGCGCTCGCCGAGATCCCCGTGGACCAGATGACGACGCTCGACCCGCATCCGGTGAACGGCACACTCGACGCCCGCTACAACTTCAACTGGGGCGACCCGGTGCCGGTGCGCTGGAGCAACGTCGTCTGGGCCGACAACATCTGGCGGGCCGATGGCGGCGGCCTCATCAACGGGCTCGACTTCGACGGCATCGCGCTGGCGAACGTCTTCAACACGCAGCTCAGCGAGAGCGTGCTGAACTGCTGCGGCTACTTCTTCTCCCACTCCGACGTGCACCTCTGGTACCACGGCACCATCGACCTGTCGCCGAACCCCTCCGACGGCGAGCAGACGATCACCAGCCAGATGCGCTCGACGTGGTGGCCGGAGGGCTACGCGGAAAAGGGCTTCTACTACTCCGCCATCGGTGGCGGCGCCGCGGAGCGCCCGGCGATCGGCGCGGGCACGGATCCCCCCGCGGACTCGGCCCCGACCATCTCCAACGGCTCGTTCGATCAAGGGACCTACGCCGGATGGTCGTACCACGGTGGCGGCGGGGCCAACCTTGTGAACGACGGCGGGAACTGGATCGCACGGATGGCCGCGGCGGATCCCCTGCTCACCCACAACCTGGCGTTCATGCCGGACGAGCCGGAGGCGCTGTCGCTGCGGATCCGCCGGGTGGGCGGCGGTGCGACGGACGATGTCGTGCATCTGGCGCTGCAACGGAACGACGACCTGCTGCCGGTCGAGCTTCCGTTCGCGGCCTGGGCGGTGTCCGATCTGAACCCGACGTTCGACACGGTCTCGGCGAACGTACCGCCCGAGTTTCGCGGGCGCACCTGCCGCGTGTCGCTGCGGCTGGACGGCGGCGCCGACGGCGTCGATGCCACGGTCGATGTGGACGACGTCGTGGTCGCGCCGACCGGTCCCAGCGGCGACCTTGACGGCGACGGAACGGTGGGCGGCGCCGACCTCGGCCTGCTGCTGGGTGCGTGGGGTCCGTGCCCCGCATGCGCCGCCGACCTCGACGGCAACGGCATGGTGGACGGGGCCGACCTGGGCCTGCTCCTGGCCCAGTGGACAGGCTGACGTCGGGCGCGGCCGTCGCGGCAATTCGGACCGAATGCTCGCTTGCCGAGGCCGGCGCGGTGCCGGCGGCGATCCGGGTTCTGGTCGCGGGATTGGACAGCGGCCGAATCGCGTTCTACCATTATCTGTTTGAACGACTATTTCCCGGCCCCGTCCCCCTTCCCAGGAGATCCCTGCCATGCATCGACCACTGGTCCTCGCTGCCGCCTCGCTCGCCGTGATCGCCACCGGTTTCGGCACGCTCGCGCTCGCCTCGCCCCGGAGCGCGCCCGTCGCGGCGCCGGTCGCTCTCGCCGCGACGCCCTTCAAGGTGGACGCCGTGCACTCCGCGGTGCTCTACAAGGTGAAGCACATGAACGTCTCCTACTCGTACGGCCGCTTCAACGACGTGTCGGGAACGTTCCTGCTCGACGCGGAGGATCCGTCGGCGAGCGCGATCGACGTGACGATCAAGACGGAGTCGGTGGACAGCGGCAACGGCGACCGCGACAAGCACCTTCGCTCGCAGGACTTCTTCTCGGCGAAGGAGTTCCCGACGATCGGCTTCAAGAGCAGCGCCGTGCGCAAGACCGCCAGTGGTGCGTTCGAGGTGGACGGAACGCTGAGCCTGCGCGGCCAGTCGAAGCCGATCACCGCGACCGTCGAGAGCACCGGCACGGGTCCCGGCATGCGCGGCGGCGAGATGGCGGGAATGCACACCACCTTCACGATCAAGCGATCGGACTTCGGGATGAGCTTCATGGTCGGGCCGATCGGCGACGAGGTGACGATGACCGTCAGCCTCGAGGGCGGACGCTGATCGATGGATCCCGCCATCCTGCGGCAGCTCGCGCTGGGCGCGATCCCCCCGGCGATCGCCGGCGCTCTGGTGCTGGGTGCGCTCGTCGTGCGGCATGAGGACACGCTGTGTCGGCGGCTTCTCCGGGCACTGCCCGCACTCGTCGTCGGGTGCGGCGTGCTCGGGATGCACGCCCTCCTCTTCGGACCGCCCGTGTTCCCCGCCACCTCGGCGCTGGGATGGCTGCCGTGGCTGACGCTCGGCGTCGGCGCGGCGGCGTTCGGTGCGGCACTGCCGAAGCGCGGACGTGCGCTCCTGCTGGCCGCAGTCGTCCTGATCGGTCTGGCGGTCGGTGCCTGGCTCTCCGCGCGAACACTGCTCGCGAACGCATGGGATGCGAGATCCGCCGCGGGCCACCTGGGTGCGATGGCGGCCGGCGCGGCGCTCTTCGTCGGCGGTCTGCTGGTTGTCCTCCGCCTGCCCGGCGCCGTCGGCTTGCTCGGCGCCTGCATGACCCTCGGGGGGGCAAGTCAGTTGGCGGTGCTCGGACACCACTCGCTGACGATCGGACAGTTCGTCGGCATCTTCGCGGCGTTCTGCGGCGGAGGCGTCGTCGCGGCACTCGTGCGCCGCAACGTCCGTCTCGGGAGTGCGGCGACGATCACGATCGGCGTCGCCACGGCACTCGCGAGCTTCCAGGCCTTCCTCTATGGCGATGCCGAGCATCCGGTGCCGGTGGCCATCGCCACGGCGGTGCTCCCGTGGGCCGTTTGGGGGCTGCTCGTCGCGGCGACAGGCGCCTGGCGCCGGTTGCGGCGGCCCCGCGTCGAGTAGGTCTTCGCCGGCTCGGCACGCGCACGCGGTCGAAGACGAGGCGCGGATGCGGGATTCTCTTGTTCCGACGGTCGTCGGTACGTAACCTGACGGACGGAGGATCGGTCGCCCGCGGCGACACCGGGGGCGGCGTTCTCCGCCGAGAAGGGAGAACCACATGTTCATGCGCACGCTGGCCGTTCCCGCAATTGCATCCCTTGCGATCGGTGGCGCCGTATTCCACGCCGAAGGTGCCGGTCGGGTGGTGGCGAACAACGACGAATGGACGCTCAGCAACACCGGCTTCAACGATCCGAGCGATCCGGGCGTTTTCGCGCTCAACGTCGTGTCGTTCCTGACCAGCCGGTCGCCGGCCGACCTGCTGGTGTACTCGAACAACTTCGGCCTGACGCAGGCGATGTTTCTCGACACCCTCGCCGGCGCCGGGCACCAGGTGACGGTGTCCACCGCCACCCCGTTCACACTGGAGAACCTCCTGACCTTCGACGCGGTGTTCGTCGGCGGCATCGACTTCGACGACCAGGTGCTGATCGACTACGTCGAGGCGGGCGGCGGGGTGTACATCTGCGCCGGTGCGGGCAACTCGAGCGACACCGCGAACAACGCCTTCATGAACCACTTCGGGCTTCAGTTCAATAGCCTCAACGGCATCCAGGGTGCGCTCGAGATCGCGAGCGGCCATCCGATCTTCGCCGGCGTGGACCACCTCTACCAGAACAACGGCAGCACGATCACCGACCTCGACCCGGGAGACGACGCCCAGATCCTGGTCTTTCATACGAGCGGCGCGGGCCTGTACGCGGTGTACGAGCCGGGCGGGTGCGGTCCGGGCGGCTCCGACCTCAACGGCGACGGGGCCGTCAACGGCGCCGACCTCGGCCTCCTGCTCGGGGCCTGGGGGCCGTGTCCGGCGGGCTGCTGCGATGCCGATCTGAACAACGACGGAATCGTCGATGGCGCCGATCTCGGTCTGCTGCTCGCCGACTGGTCGGGGTGAGGAGGGACGAAGGGAGAGAGGGACGAAGGGGACCGCCCGTCGCGGTGTGCGCGACGCTCCGTCCCAGTAGGCGCCGTGTCGGGGCGACGCCGCGTCACCGCGCGGCGAGTGCCGATGTGGCTTCGAGCTGGAACACCGTGGGAAGGTAGTTGGGAGCGAGCGTCACCGCGCCGAGGTCGAGCCCCTCGTACGTCGAGAACTTGCCCGTGTGCGTACCGTAGGCCACAACGTCGAACGTGTTTCCGACGGCGGGCGTGAAACCACCGCCGAGCTGCACGGCGATCGTGCCGTCGAACGTGGCATTGCCCGAGCAGACGATGCGCCCGTAGGTGCTGGTGCTCGTGCCGGCGAGTTCGGTGCTCACCACCGACGATGCCTCCAAGGGAAGAACGCCGCACGAGACGACACCGCCTGCGCCAAGCTCGAGCGTGCCGGGCGTCGTCCAGCTCGTCGATTGGACGACGAGCGTGCTGCCGTCGGCGGCGACGGTGCCGTTGTTGGCGAGCGACGCGTTGGTGGTGAAGGTGATCGACTGACCGGGGACGTTGGCGAGGAAGG
>JAGQOG010000456.1 GCA_020427695.1 Phycisphaerales bacterium | reverse complement strand
TGACCCGTGGTCGTGCCGGCCGAGAAGCCGCCGAGCCAGGAGCGCACAACGACATCGCCCACGTGGGTGTTGACGCCGATGGGTTCGCCAATGATCGGGTTGTAGACAAGCTCCGCGAGGTCTTCGAACTCGCCACCGGGAAGCACGTCCTCCGGCTGCACGATCCTCGTGAGCCCTTCAACGAGGGGCAGTCCGTTCGGATCGTAGCTCGGCTGCTTGGGATCGGAGCTCTGTCCCGACTGCCCCATGTAGCGCACGAACGAGATCGGGCGGGCGCTGTCGTAGTAGCCCTTCATGCCCCAGGCGGTGACCGCGGAATCGTGCACCGCCCCGGCGATGGCCAGGTACATCTTGACGTCCCACTGGAGGCGATCGAGCGGCTCGCCCTCGCCGAAGAGCTTGAAGCTGAATCCTTCGGAGTCGGACACGTCGTTGCCCACGGTGTGCCAGTGGCCGGGAGGGGTCTCCGAGTCGGGGCCGTCGGCCCAGAACTCGGCGTTGATGCGGAAGTAGTCCGCCGCCACCACGACGTTCGGCGGATAGGGCTCGCCGGTGACCGGGTTGAGGCCGTAGCCCGGCTGTTCGTAGCTGCCCAGCGGGCTGTTGTGGTAGGTCGCGGGCGAGATGTCGATGGTCTCGCCGTCGGAGGGATCGAGCACGGCGCTGTGCGCCAGCATGGCGATCCCCTGCTCTCGCATCTCCTCCGTGCCCATCTGCGGCGGCGGTCCCTGGTCGAAGTAGCACTCGTTGGCCAGGTTCCGATTGAACTCGTTCATGGCGAACGGGGTCACGAACCGCCAGTGCGGGCAGACCACGACCTGCTCGGCGGCGCCGATGATCTCGCCGTTCTGGAGCACCAGGAAGTCGAACGCAAGCGGCTGCCAGTGGCTGGGGTTCTCCATCACGGTGCCGGGGATCTTGAAGGGCATCGACTCGTTGATCGGAGCGTATCCGTCGGTCGGCGCGTAGTTGCCGGCCTCGTTGGCGCCGTCGTTGAGCGATCCCGCGAGGATGGTGGCCGCGATTCGGTTTCCGATGGCCGCCGGCGTGTTGCCGCGGGTCGTGGTGACGTTCTTGTCGTAGCCGAGAGCGGCGAAGGTCTGGTCGAAGTCGGCCTGGATCTGGGCGATGTTCGGTCCGTTGCCCGCGACATACCGGGCCTTGAGGATCCGGTAGGCGGCGTACGAGATGGCCTCGCGCCGTGCGGCAGCAACGTCTCGAGCGGTGTTCTTCTCGAAGACGAACGTGCCGTGGGCAATCGGGTCGTAGGTGGCCCACGCGTCGTACATGCCCGCGGCGACGTGGTAGAGATTCCGGGCGTGCACGGGCGGTCGCGGCGTGCTCAGCCGGATGGCGAACAACTGCTCCTCGTCCCACGTGCGGGCAATGGACCAGTTCGGGTCGATGTCGATGGCCAGCGCCGAGCCCGTCAGGGCCAGCGCGACACAGCATGGGAACAGGGAACGCATGAAGACCTCCTCGGAGTTTGCGAAAGTGAAGACGGGCACCGTGGTTCACGATACCGTGGCGACACGGGCCATCGGATCGTCTTCCAAAAGGGTCCGCGCAGCGATCACGCCGCGCTGGCCATTCTCGAACCAGACTATCGCCGAATCCAATCCAGACAACCGCGAAATCCGGAATAGGTGGACCCCAAGACCAGAATCAGGGGTTCTGCTGCCGCGGACCACGCATCCGCAACAGCAAGTCCTGACTCGTCAAGGGATTCCCGGCCCGGATCTCGTTACCGGCTCTCGACCAGCTCGATGGTCGCGTCTGCGGGCAAGGCCGACATCCAGTGCTGTCCGGGATCGAGACCACTGGGGGAGAGAGACGACGCTCCGAGGAGGATGTGTCCAACGTCGAAGCCGGATTCCGAAGATGGATCCAAGTCGATCCACCGCCCGTCGACAATCGCCTGGGTCCACATCCCCCACGCCAGTGTCGGATTCGAGGAGTGGGGGCCCGGAACCGCTGCCCCGGCGTCCGGTTGAGCGATCCCCGGCCGCTGCCATACGAGTCCGGACACGACTCGGGCCGGGATCCCATGGACCCGGAGCACGGCGGCCAGCAGGCCGGCGCGTTCCGAACTGTCCCCCTCTCGCGAACGCGCCGCCTCCGCTGCGGAGGCAAAGACCTCTGGCGGCCCCGGCTGATTCACATGTTCTCGGACCACGGCGCACGCTGCCTTGGCAATCTCCATCGGTCCGAGCCCTTCTGCCTTCAGCATCGCCGCCGACGCCAAACGCAACACCTCGCGGTCGGAGGTGTCGAGCATGGGGGATCGCTCGGTGAGATGAGCGTCGATCGACTCCGCCGCGGTGGCTGCCATGGGGTGCTCGAGATCGACCACCACCTCCGCGCTGCGGCGGTCGCTGGCCACGACGGCCTGCTGGCAGCCGGTACTGGGCAATGGTGGAAGCGGTTCGTTGACGGAGCGGATCCGGTAGACCGCGCGGGACAGGTCCGCCGGGTTGCCGATCGTCCCCTTCAACAGGATCGGCGCTCGCCCCACGGCGACCGGAGGCGGAACGGACGCGGGCGAGCGTGCGGTTTCCTTCGTCACGAGCCGAGTCTCGAGCAGCCCGGGACCGAACGGCCCGATCGAATGCACCAGCCGCCCCGTGCGCTCGAGACTGGAGACGGTTTCCGTCCCCGCGGCCGGATTGGCGGTGGTCCACACCGTGACCGGAACCGCTCGGCCTTCGACGACCACCTCGTCCGGTCCGACGAGCGTGTTGGTGACGCGGACGACCTTGATCGTCTCCCCGGCGTCAAGTGTCTCGTAGGAAAGCTCGCTGGCGCCCTCTCGGATCTTCTGCTCCAACAAGCGCCGGATGGCCATCGGCGAGAGCCAGTCGCCCGCGGGCGCCGCACCTTCCATCCGAACCACCCGCATCTCCCCGCTGTCGTCGATCGAGCGACTCGGCTTCCCCTCGAAGGTCCATTCCCACCGTACGGGCTCGGGCACGCTGCGATCAACCTCGGAGATCCGCAACGACCGACCGGCGTGCGTCTCCTCCCACTCCGACACGCGGCTCACCTTGATCGTCGAGCCGGCGAATGCCGCCGCCAACTCCATGTCGTTGGTGGTGCGGTAGCGAGCGCCGTCGTCCGCGATCTCGACATGCATCCAACCGACGGGACGCCCGGAGAGCGCCAGCGCGTACCAGTTGTCTTCGATCACCTTCCATTCGACCGCCGGGCCATCTGCCGGGGCGGACGAGTTCGGCACCGGTGCCGACGGCGATGGCCGGACGTCCTCGGAACCGGCGCCAGCGGCCATCGCGGCAATCGCCAACGCGAGGACGACGGGCATGCGCAGCATCATGGCGTGAGTCTCCGGCCGAAGAAGGCGTCATGGAACATAGCCCGCACACGGAGGACGAGCAACACGCGCTGTTGTCCGACGGACGGTTCTCGGCGCGGCCGCGCTGGTCCGGGCTCGCCCATCCATCGGGCGTGACTACCCGAGCGCCGGAACTGCCTCGGCAATGGAGCAGGTCGCGTCGATCAGGCGGTCCAATGCGGCGCCGACGGCATCCCAGGCCACGCAGCGGCCGTGGCCCAGGGGGCAGGCGCCGGTCGCCGCCCCGCACGGTGCGCATGGCGCGTCCGACGAGAGGGTCTCGACTGTCCGGTAGTCGGAGGCGATCCCGGCGGAGCTCGGCGCGAACAGCGCCAACGTCGGGCGTTCGAGGGCACCGGCGAGGTGCATCACGAACGAGTCGTGGGCCACCACGGCGTCCGCGAGGCGGAGGCAGTTCGCGAGCTCGACCACGGTCGGCGTGCGCCCCCGGAGGTCGAGCAGCTCGGGTCGGCTCGGGAACCGATAGGCGTCGTCCAGATGCCCCACGAGCACGCTCGCGACCCCCCGCTCGTTCAGCGCGGTGACGATCTGGAGAACGAGCGGCGGCGGAACCGAACGCATCGACGCGGCCTCGCCGACGGCAACCACCACCAACGGTCCGCCGGTGCGCGGGCCGAGCGGCGGCAGCCGCAGCGGATGCCGTATCAGCGCGAGCGGAACGCCCAGCGCCGCGGCGAACGTGCGCGCCAACCCGGCGTTGGGCGCCTGGACCGTACCCGGGATCCGCTCGAGCGGCAGGTACGCGTCGAAGCCGCGCCAGGACGCGATGGTCATGGGATGGGGATGCACGCGATCGACCGCCGGGCTCAGGGCGAACACCTGCGCGGCCCCGACCGCCGCGATGACCTCGATCGAGATGCCGGGGTGCAGATCGCGGATGGTCGCCAAGACCGGAAGCAGCGCGACCGCATCGCCCTGCCCGCCGATGAACGGCACGGCCAGACGGGACCCGCGGAAGTCCGCGGGCCGATAGGCCGGCGGCGCGTCCGGCGCATCCGAGACGTGAAGCGCACCGGCGGACAGGCCGCTCATCGCCTCGA
This sequence comes from Phycisphaerales bacterium, assembly GCA_020427695.1. GTDB lineage: Bacteria > Planctomycetota > Phycisphaerae > Phycisphaerales > SM1A02 > JAGQOG01. The sequence continues at coordinate 863 of JAGQOG010000456.1, read as the reverse complement.
CGTCGCTCAGGATGTACCGGACACCGCCCTCGAACTCGAGCAGGGAGCGACCTCGTTCGGCCGAAACCTGCATGTCCTGCACGGGGACCACGGTCTTCATCGGGGCGCCTCCGAGAGCATGCGGGAGCGTCGTCAGCGCCCCTCGGAAAGAGGCGGCGGCCCGCTTCCGGACCGCCGCCTTGCGTCGTCGAACTGCGCGGTCGGATCCCGCCTATCGACCCAGCAGGGACAGAACCGCCTGGGGCTGGGCGTTCGCCAGGGAGAGCGACTGCGTCGCCGCCTGGCTGAGGATCTGCGAACGCGTGAGCGCCGCCGTCTCGGTGGCGAAGTCGGTGTCGCGGATCACGCTCTCGGCGGCCGCCGTGTTCTCGAGGGCCACGCCCAGGCTGTTGATGGTCGCGCCCACCACGTTCTTCTGGAATGCGCCCAGACGGCCGCGCAGGCTGCTCACCTGCTTGATCGCGGCCTCCACGACCTCCTGCGCCTCGCTCAGGTCGCCGTTCACCACGTTCGCACTGCCGCCCGACTTGAGGTTCGAGAGGAAGCCGGAAGTGGCCGAGCCGAGGTTGCCGGTGGTCACCGTCTCGATGCCCAGCGATACCTTGCTCGCCAAGCTGACCTTCGGGGCCAGGTTGAAGTCCGCACCGCCGCCGGTGATGGTGAAGGTGGTGGAGGCGCCGTTCACGTTCAGGGCGCTCGCCCCGTCGATCGTCACGTTGACGTCGAAGCCGTCGGCGGTCACGCGGGCGGAGAGGCCCGAGGCCGTCGCCTGCACGCCGTTGATGAGAACCGAAGCGTCGCCGCCGGTGTCCTTCACGTCCGTGTTGCCCACGGTCGAGCCGGCCACGCTCGTCGCGATGATG
>JAGQOG010000455.1 GCA_020427695.1 Phycisphaerales bacterium | reverse complement strand
TCATTCTGGAGTGATCGGATCGTTCTGGACTTCTCGGATCCGAGGGACATGACCGACGGATTGCCCGCGCCGCGAAGCGGTCCGGCCTACGTTGTCCGCACGCCGCGACTCGTGGTGCGCTGCTGGGCGCCGGAGGACGGCGCATCGCTCGCCGCGGCGATCGACGCGAGTCTGCCCGAGCTCCGGATCTGGATGCCCTGGGCGCTTGCGCACCCAACGCCTGTCTCCGAGCAATCGGTCTATCCGCGGCGCTGCCGCGGGCAGTTCGACCTGGACCAGGACTACGCGTACGGCATCTTCGCGACCGACGGCACGACGGTAGTCGGAGGCTCGGGACTGCACCTGCGGGTCGGGCCCGACGCCCGGGAGATCGGCTACTGGATCGCCACGCCCCACACGGGCCGGGGCTACGCCACCGAAATCGTGCTGGCCCTGACGAAGGTGGCGTTTCTCGTCGACGGCGTTGAGCGCATCGAGATCAAGGTCGCGGTCGGCAACGACGCGAGCAACGCGGTCGCCCGCAAGGCCGGATTCCGCCACGAGGCGATCCTCGCCGCGCGATGCGAGATGCCGGGTGGTGGAAAGTCGGATGCGCACCAGTGGGTGCTGCTCCGGAGCGGGTTCGCCGCGACGCCCGCCGCGGAACTGCCGATCGAGGCGTTCGACGCGGCCGGGCGGCAGCTGCTGTGAGATGCAACTCTTGCAGCCGGAACCGCGGTGGCGGACCGCGGGAGCGGCATCGCCGTCGAACCGCAGTCCTCCCGGGGTAGATTCTCGCACACGGATCACCGGATCCGCGTCGCCCGGAGTGCAGGAGTTTCTCGATGAACCGCCTCGGCAGGTACGCCCTCGCGTCGGTTTGTATCCCGTGCGCCATGCTCGCCGCGGCCGCGCCGGCCGCAGCGCGGAGCGTGCTCTTCAACTTCGACAATGCCCCGCCGTTCACGCCCTTGCCGATCGACCTGACCGTCGGTGGCATCACGGCGCACTTCACCGCGACCGGCCAGGGCTACTCGGTCCACCAGGCGAACGTTCTCGGCTTCACACCGGTCGGATTCTCCGGCCTCTGCCTGTATCCGAGCGCCGTCTCCGCCTCCGATCTCCTGGTGTCGTACTCGGCGACCCTGACGGACTTCTCGATCCTGTACGCGGTCAACGAATACAACTGCGATCCGTCGGCGACCATGAAGGTGACCGCATACATGGACGGCGCCTTGGTGGGCTTCGCGACCATGGTGGCTCAGGAAGGGACATGGCCTACCGCCACCCTCAGCTTCAACTCGGCCGCGGGCTTCAACAGCGTGGTCGTCCACTACCAGTCGCCGCCGCCGGGATGCGACTGGGGACCCAACTTCATGGTCGACAACATGAACGTCACCCCGATGCCGACGCCGCCGGGCGATCTCAACGGCGACGGCCACATCGACGGCGCGGATCTCGGCATTCTGCTGAGCGCCTGGGGCACACCGGGTCCCGGCGACCTGAACCAAGACGGCGCCGTGAACGGCGCCGATCTTGGCGTGCTGTTGGCGAACTGGACGGGGTAGGCGCGAAGGTCCGCGCGACCAGGAGGGCGGACGACGGCAACGGCGTGATGACGTTGGTCTTCACGGCGCCGCTTCCGGGCCGAGTGAACGCGTTCGGCAGCACCAGGCTGGGCCGCGACATTGGTCGTGCGAGCGACTGGCGCGTTCCCTTCGCGGCGAGGTCCTGGCGAGCGGCACGACCTCCGGCGGCGACGAGTACTCCCGTGCCAACCCGTTCCTGCTCGTGGATGGCGAAGCCGCGCCAGGGTCGCGGTCCGAGCCCGAGGTTTGGCACCGCCACGCGTTGCCGCGGGTCGATCACCTGTGCTATTCTCCCGTCTCTCGCCCCACTCGGCCGTTCGTGGCCGCGTCGCCACCCTAGCTCAGTTGGTAGAGCGGAGCTTTCGTAAAGCTCAGGTCGCCGGTTCGAGTCCGGTGGGTGGCTCTGGATCCGGAGGCCGCGTCGCGACGACG
>JAGQOG010000454.1 GCA_020427695.1 Phycisphaerales bacterium | reverse complement strand
ATGACGCGCTCTCGCCTGCCCTGAGCAAGTCGAAGGGGCCGACGGAGCACTTCTTCAACGGGCTGCTAGGCCGCCGCGAGCGATAATTGCACACAAGTACTTGTGAGGGTTGGCGTTACGGGTTACGCTTGCCGTGTCCTCGAGGCGTGGTCCGCGGCCGTGCTGTGTACCCCCCTCGGAGAGAGGCTGTCCCCAAGAGAGAGAACCGCCATGTCTTACCATCGTGCCTTCGTCGCGGCGCTGCAACGTTCATCGCGTTCGATCGTCTGCTGGGCAGGCGTGGTGGGCCTGGTCGGGCTCGCTGCAAGCTCGACGGCCTGGGCGCAGGAGTCGGGTCGCCTGGCCCCGCTTCCGATCGCGGTGCGGCAGTTGCCGAAGCTGCTCGTCGTCACCAACGAGATCGATGCCGGCAAGGGCGGCGAGGAAGGCGGCGTGGCCGGCGCGGGAACGTGCCCCCAGCAGATCTCGGCCTACACCAACAGCAACTTCGGTCCCGGTTCGTACATCCTCCAAGGCGGCTTTGCGGAGGGCGAATCGGCGGCGGTCTCCTTCACCATCTCCCCCGACGACTTCCCGCTTCGGATCGACCTCAGCGAGATGATCTTCGGCACGTCCGGCGCCATGGTGCAGACGACGACCGAGTGGAACTGGACCGTCTGGGAGGGCTACCCGAACGACGGCATCATCGTGGCCCAGTACGGGTCGCTGCAGGGGGATCTTCCCCAGATCATCATGCCGCCGGGAACGAACGGCGTGAACGTCCAGGTGACGGTGGATCCCGGCGACCCCGAGCAGATCGTGGTGACCGACAACGGCTCGCACACCTTCAGCGTCGGCTACACGATCACCAAGCACAACCAGCAGACGCAGAACCCCTGTATCGTGGAACCGCCGTCTTGCTGCAATGCGTTTCCCGCGACCGATGTCGGCGGGCTCGCGTCGTCGACGGGGAATTGGCTCTACGCCCTGAACTGCGGACCGCCGCCGATCTTCTGCCCTTCCGGTTGGAAGAAGTTCTCGCAACTCGGACTGTGCCAGCCCAGCGGCGATTGGGTGATCCGCGTCACGTGGACTTCGTACAACTGCACCAGCGCTCCGACGGGCGCCTGCTGTCTCTCCGACTTCTGCATCGACGCGACCGAGGCGGAGTGCATCGCGGAGGGCGGAACGTATCAGGGCGACGGAACGGTCTGCCAAGCCGGCACGTGTCTGCCGCCGCCAACCACGGCACCTTGTTGCTTCCCCGCGACCAGCGGCTGCCTGGACCTCGAGCCGGCGCTCTGCGCCTCGGCGGGCGGCGTGCCGGGTCAGGTGGGCGATCTCTGCGTGAACACCACGTGCTTCCCGAAGGGCGCGTGCTGCCTTCCCGACGGCACGTGCGCCGACGAGCTCAGCCCCGAGGAGTGCTCGGCCTTGAGCGGCACCTACCAGGGCAACGGCTCCGTTTGCGCGAACGTCGATTGCCCCGAGCCGCTGGGCGCCTGCTGCTTCCCGACCGGCTTCTGCCTGACGTTGACCGAGGCGAGCTGTGTCCTGACCGGAGCGACGTGGGCCGGAGCCGGTACGACCTGTGACGATCAGAACGCCAACGGCATGCCGGACGGATGCGAACCGCCGGCAGTGACCGGCGACCTCAACGGCGACGGTCACGTGGACGGCGCCGATCTCGGCGACCTTCTGTCCCAGTGGGGGACCGCCGGCACGGCCGACCTCAACGGCGACGGCGTGGTGAACGGCGCCGATCTCGGCGTGATGCTGGCGAACTGGGGGTGAGGGCAGTAGACCGGCGTCTGCACGGAAGACGGCGTGAGGAGTGGGTGGACGCGTGGACGGTGGTGGAAGTGGGTGAACGCGTGGACGGTGTGCGCGTGGGGTGGGGGGTATCAGTCGACCGGCGTTTGCACGGAGGACGGCGTTGGAAATGGGGGGGCGTGAGGACGTTGTGCGCGAGGGGTGGGGGTTATCAGCAGACCGGCGTGCGCACGGAGGACGGTGGTGGAGGTCAAGGGACCTGGGCCCTCGCTCGCGTTGAGCGCCCGCCGTGCAACCGTGCCCGCCACCTGATACCTGATACCTGATACCTGATACCTGATACCTGGTCCCGAAACGCAAACGCCCCGGTCAATCCCACATCCTGCTACGCTCTCGCCCGCCAATGCCCGCCATCGCCCTCGCCATCCTCGCCGGGCTGTGCTGGGGAATCGGCGAGTTGTTCACCAAGAGTGTGCTGCACACGGGACGCGTCGGACCGATGACCGCGATCGCCGTGCGCTCCGCGGTGGCGCTGCCGTTTCTCCTCCTGGCGTGGGCGCTGGCCGTCCGCGGCGCGGCGGGTCTGCCGGTCGAGCCGCAGCTCGTTGACGCGGGTCGGGCCAACCTCTTCAAGCTGACGCTCGGGTCGGGCCTGGTCGCGGGCGGCGCCGCGATGATCTTCTTCTATGCGGCGCTCAGCGTCGGCGAGATCTCGCGGGTCAAGCCCGTCGCGTTCGGCGTGGCGCCGGCCACGGCGGTTCTGCTCGGGTGGCTGGTGCTCGGCGAACGCATGACCATGACCAAGGCGCTGGGCACGGTTCTGATCCTCGCCGGCGTCCTGCTCCTGACGAGGGGCGCGGGCACCGCCGCGACGCGTTGACTGGACGGGGCCGAGCGACAACAATGGCCCCTTCCTCGGGAGAGGTGCCAGAGCGGTTGAACGGGCCGGTCTCGAAAACCGGTGTGGCCTCCGGGTCACCGTGGGTTCGAATCCCACCCTCTCCGTTTCCGACAGGGCGTGCCGAGCCGGGTTCCCCGGGCGGCTACGGCCCCGCCGCCTGCAGGTCTTGGAACGCCTGGGTGGCGGCGGCGTGAATGTCGGCAAGGTACTGCAGGTGAAGGTCGACCAGGTACGCCTCGACCTGGACCGGGTCGTCGATGTCGATCCCTTCGAACTCCTGCGGCTGGAGCTCCTGCAAGGTGCCCGTCCAGACGTCGTACCAGTCGGCGCCGTACCACGCGATGCCGGTGGCGCCAGCCGCGATGACCGAGTTGATCTGACCGTCCGTCATCTCCGGCATCTTGATGAGCAGGTGGCTGTAGGCGACGTTGCTGGGATGGATCCGGTGCCAGCAGAACGGATACACCGGATCTCCCTCGCTCATCTCGACCGCGAGCGCCGTCTTTTCCTTCGCCCACGCGGAATGCGTGATGTCGGGCGCATCCGGAGTCGAGTAGGGGTCGTACACGGGCGGCGCGACCCAGTCGCACGCGGCGAGCAACACCTTGGCCTTTCGAGCCTTGTTGCGCTGGACCTCCTTCGCGACCTCGCTGGCCGAGTTCCAGCTGCCGCCGCCGCCACCGTTGACCGACGGAACCCAATACGAGACGAGCGGAAGGCCGTAGAAGGTGAACTTGCAGTTGGGCAGCTCGTCCTTGGCGATCGCGAGGATGTCGAGCATCTTCTGCTGACCGATGTCGAAGAGCGGCCAACTCTCCGGGTAGCTGAGCCAGTTGAGCCAATTGCCTTCGAAGTCGAGCGCCACGTAGCCGCCGAAATCGGGTCCCACCAGGATGTTCAGTTGCTGCCGGAAGTATTCCTCGTTGAACTCGCCGTCCTGCATGGCGCTCACCGAGCCGACGAGGCGCATCCGAGGCACGCCAAGCGCCGCCGCTGCATTCACCACCGTCGTGTTGGACGTCGAACCCAGAAGCATGATCGGAAGCGCCGGCGTTGCGGGCGGCTCTTCGCCGCCGCTGGGCGATCCCGCCGGCGCCTCGCCGCCTTCGTCGCCGGGAGGGACCAGCGGCACGAGTCCGTCCGGATCCGGATTGCCGGGGCTCTCCGTCTCGCCGGCCGGCGAACCCGATCCACCCGTGACACCGGCGCCGCTGGTGCCGTCCGTGGTTCCTCCCGATCCGGTACCGGAGCCGCTGCTCGACACACCCGACGATTTGCTTCCGGAGCCTCCGCTCTTGCCGCCTCCCGAGCCGCCGCCTCCGCGTCCCGAGCCGCCGCCAGAGCCGCCGCTCCCGCCACCCGATCCTCGCGACGTTTCCGCATCGCCGAGGTTCTCGGTCGCGGACCGCGCCGGACCCCCCGCCCGCAAGCCACCCGTGCCGTACAGGGTCGTGCCCCACACGGAGTTCGCGCCGCTCGCCCGCAATTGGGCGCCGCTGCGGCTGACCACGCCCGTCGGCTCTCCAGGGAGCTCCGGCAGATCGATCAGCGATGCGGGTCCCAGCTCCCATTCCGGAGGCGGGGGATTGAACGGGTATTCGCTGGGATCGACGTCCTTCGCGGGTCCGACGGACTGCGCGATGGCCATCGCCGTGGTGGCGGCGGCGGTCAGCCCAAGGGCGACGTGGATGAACAAACGGCGGCTTGGCATGCGGGAGTCCTCGGTGCTCGGTTCCGACGGCTCGGTCGGAGCCACTTCGGCCAAAGCATCGGATCCCGCCGCGGGCAGGTCGGCCTCGACCGCCGCGCCGTCTGCGGGAGCGGCATCGAGACTCGGGCCTGCGCCGGTTGCGACGGACGCGTGCGTCCGGAATGCCGAACGTCGCGATCAGGAGTCGGGAAGTCCGCCCACGATCGCCGCTCGATCTTTGCGGACCCACCCTTCCTTGCCGTCGGGAAGGCGCACCCGCAGCCAATCACCTCGATGTTCGAGCAGATCGAACTCGACGCCTTGCGACAGCTGTTGCTCGATCGCCGGTTCGAAGCTCGCGCCGTTGCCCTTGCGGACCGTGACGCCATCGGCCACCAGCACGCCCACATCGCCGCCTCGCTCAAAGCGGAAGTCGAGGGCCACCGTTGCCGCGAGCGCGGCCAGCAGTACGGCGCACACGACGATGGCGGAGGTCGGGGCCAAGGCCGGCCGGACGAGTCGCAGGGCCAGAAGTCCCCAGAGGAGCCACCAGGCGGCGAGCGTCATCCACGCCCGTGTGCGCGGTGCCAGAACGCGCCGGGGCGCGGCGGCAAGTCCGGAAGCGGCCGTCGCCGCGCTCTCGGCGATGCGATCCTTCCGCAGCGTGCGGGCGTGGGCGAGGTTCGCCTGCACCCTCGGATCGGTCGGAATCAGCCGTTCGGCTTCGAGGTAGGCGTGGATCGCGGCGCCGACCATTCCCGACTGGAGCCGCGCGTTGCCCAGGTCGTACCACACGCGCCCGTCGCGCACGCCGGAATCCACCAGGACCTGGAGGAGGTCGGCGGACTCCGAGAAGGAACGACGGGCGGCCTGCGGATCGCGCGGCAGGAGTTCGGCGCCGCGGTCGTATGCGGAGAGGGCCTGGTTCAGCAGATCCGCGACGGACGCGCCGCCATCCCCGCACACCGTCCCGCTGGCGGCGAGGGCAACGAGCAGAGCGGCCATGCGCAGGAGCGATGGCCTCATGCCGTGACCTCCGGCGAAACGGATGCGCCGCGCCGCCGTTCGAGCCGCGCGGCGTTCATCCATGCCTCGGCCCGCCGAGGAAGTTCGGGATCGATCGCGCCGTCGGAAGCGAACTCGAGCCGTTCGCACGTTTCGAGGATGGACGAGAGTTCGCCCACCAGCCGGTCGTCGAGATTGGCCTCCCGCACGGCCGACACCGCGTCCGACCGGGTCACCGCGCCGGGGGGACGTGCGAGAGCGCTGGCGACGTAGTCGACCAGTGCGGTGCGCACGTCGCGGGCGCTGCCGGATGCGGCCAGCGCCTCCGACGCCCGACGTCGGGCGCCGCTGCGCCGGGCCAGCGTGGGATCGCGCCGATGCCGTTCGCGGTGCCAATGGAGCGTCAGGACGAAGGCGTAGGCGATCGGCGGCAGGAGCAGCGCCGGCATGGTCGCCGTTCCGAGCGACGCGCCGTCGTCGCGCAGCGCTTCCGCATTCAATGCATAGTTCGCCAGGATTCCGCCCTTCACCTCCTCGAGCTCGGTGGTCGGCGTGGCCGCCTCCGTCGCCGGGCCCACCACGTCGGTGACCGCGAGGCGCTCGCTGCCGTGGACGGTGATCGGGATCGCCTCCGTCTCCAACTGAACGTAGCGGCCGGAACCGGGATCGAACGCGCTGAAGCGGATCGGCGGGATCCGCGTGACGTCCGTGCGCAGCGGTCGGATCGTCTGCGTGAACACCTTGGAGCGTCCGACCACCTCGCCGGCCAGCGGCTCCGAAGGCACCTTGAAGTCCCGGGTCAGGTCTGCTTGGAGGGCCAGGGGCGGGGCGGCCATCGCGGAGAGATCGGCGCCTCCGGGCGTTCGATCGTTGACCGTCAGGGTCAAGGTCATGGGCACGCCGACCGCTGCCTTCGACTTGTCGACCGACGCCACCACATCGAACGTTCCCACGGCGCCGCGGAAGTCGACGGGCATGCCGACGGTGGGGAGCGGCTTGACGGTGACCGGCGCCACGTCGAGGCTGGCGGTCACCGGGCGGCTCTCCGCCACGCCGAGACGGCGTGAGAGCAGCGTCTGCGACATCTCGAGCCGAAGCGGATACTGCATGGCGACCGTCAGTCCGCCGAGATCGAGGGCGCCGCTGCGGACCGGCCACACGGACCGCCGAAGCTCGAAGAGGTAGTGCTCGGGATCGTCGGGCGACTTGCCCGGTGCCGTGGCCTCCCGTCCCGTCGGCTGCTGGTTGCGCTCGGCGAGCGCCCGCAAGGCCGGCTCGAACACCCCCCAGCGGCTGCGCGGCCAGTCGATCATGGCCCACATGCTCGGCGGGTCGATCCGCACCTTGTAGGTCGAGTCGGCGTACGGCTTCATCCAGATGCGAAGCGTGAGATCCACGCGTTCGCCCACGTACACCTGATCGCGGCTGGCGACGACCTCCAGCATGAGGAGGTCGCCGGTCTCGGACGGGGAGACGGCGATCCGCATCTCGCGGGTGTCGAACGTCTGTCCGTCGGCCACCACGCGCACGGAGGGAACCACGATCTCGCCGGGCCGGGTCGGGGTGATCGAGTACCGGTAGGTGATCGACAGCGTCTGGCTGGTGCGGCCGTTGATGTTGCTGAAGGAGGACATCCGGGAGGGCGTGAGGACCATGACCTCCGCGCCGTCCACCACCGGCGGCTCGGGCGTCTCCTGCTCGGTCGCGTTGTCGACCCGGATGCTCAGGACAACCGGGGCGCCGACATAGGTCTCGCGCGGCGAGAGGTCCCACGAGACGTCGGCGGCCAGCCCGGGGACCGCGAGGACGGCAACGGCGAACAGCACGACAACGCCCAGGAGTCGGCGAGCCGCGGTTGGCCCCAGCCGCGCCCAGGCGGATGCCGCGCCGCGCGGCGTGTTCGTCATGATGCCCATCGTCACCAGTCCTTCCCCGTCGTGCGGCGCCGTCTCCGCTCGTCGTCACGCTGCGCATCGCGGCGGGCCCGCTCGCGGTCGCGCACGCCCTGGAGCAGCCGCTCCGCCTCCTCCTTGGTCATCGGGCGTCGTTCCTCGTCGCCGGCCGCGCCAGCCTCGGAGGATTCTCCCGACTCCGACTCGCCGGTGGAGGATTGGTCGCTGTCCTCGCCCTGCTGCGGTGGCTGCTGCTGGTCCTGTTGTTGTTTGTCCTGCTGCTCCTGGTTCTTCTGCTGCTGCTGGTCCTGTTGTTGTTGGTCCTGCTGCTGCTGTTGCTCCTGGTCCTGATTCTGCTGCTGGTTCTGATCCTGCTGTTGTTGCTGGCCCTGGCTCTGCTGCTGGTCTTGGTTCTGTTGCTGTTGGTCCTGCTGCTGCTGCTGCTGCTGTTGCTGTTGCTGGTCTT
>JAGQOG010000453.1 GCA_020427695.1 Phycisphaerales bacterium | reverse complement strand
CGTCATCCTGGTGATCGCGGTGTCGCTCCTGTCGGCGACGATCCGCACCGTGATCCGCGCCGCGCTCTACCAGTACGCCACCACCGGCGAGGCGCCCCCGCAGTTCGAGACCGCGGCGTTGCAGGGCGCGTTCAAGCGGAAGGGGGGGTAAGGCGAGGCATCGAGGGGGTGCGAAGCGGGGGCCACGGCCATCTTAGCCGTGACGAACGTGCTACGCCTCTCCGCACGGTCTGGAAGGCCGTGGCACCCGATCGTTCTCAGGTCAACGCCTCCCGGATCATCGTTGCCCGCGCTTCGCGGAGCTGGTCCTCGCCCAGTTCCGATCCCATGGCGAGCTGGAGGTGCGCCGGCTGTGCCTGGAGGAGCAGGCGCCGAACCGTGCGCAGATCGACGTCGGGCAGGCGGCCGAGGCATGCGCCGAGCCTGATGCGGCTCAGCAGCTTCATCGCCTCGTCGATGCCCATGAGGCGGGCGCTCCGCAGAACGCCCATCGCGCGGTGCAGACGGTCGTCGAGCGTGGTCGGACTCTGCTCCAACAGCCGTCGGGCCTGACGCTCGTAGTCGATCAGGCGGGGCACGATGCGCTGGCAGAACTGCTCCAGCAGATCGTTCTCCGACACGCCGAGCGTCACCTGGTTCGAGACCTGGTAGAGGTCGCCCGTCGAGTCGGAGCCCTCGCCGTAGAAGCCGCGCACGGCCAGGTGCAGCTCCTTGGCGGCCCGACGCACCCGCTCGATCTCGCCGGTCATGCGGAGCGCCGGCAGGTGCAGCATCACGGAAAGGCGGATCCCGCATCCGACGTTGGTCGGACAGGCGGTCAGGTAGCCCCAGCGGCGACTGAACGACACGTCGAGCTTGGTCTCGACCGCGTCGTCCACGGAGTTGGCCCGCGACAGCGCATCCTCGAGCTGCTGGCCGGGAAGCAGCACCTGGAGGCGCAGGTGGTCCTCCTCGTTGATCATGACGCTGATCCGCTCGTCCGGGGAGATCGCCACCGCGCGGGGCGTGTCGCCCTCCGCCAACTGGCGCGAGATCAGGTGCCGCTCGACGAGGAGCTGCCGCTCCTTCGACGTCGCGTGCATCAGGTTCACCCAGACGGTGCCGGTGCCGAGGGTGGATTCGAGTCCGACGCGCTGGACGAGGCCGATCACCTGGTGCCGCTGGGCGACCGTGGCCTTGTTGACGAAGGGGAACCCGGCGAGGTTGCGGGCGAGACGCACCCGGCTGCTCAGGACCACGTCGGAGTCGGGGCCGGCTTCGTCCAGCAGGGGGCCGTTGGGTGCCAGTCGCATGTCGGCCCTCAGGCGCCCTCGATCTCGCCAATGCCCGTTGCCGGCGAGCAACCCGATTCGGGGAGCGTGAGCAGCCGATCGCGCAGTCGTGCGGCCCGTTCGTACTGCTCGGCCGCGACCGCCTCGTCGAGCTCGCGCACGAGGCGCTGCCGCAGGAGCTGGAGGTCGAGGTTCCCGCCGGCGCGCTGCGGGACCTTCCCGGTGTGGCTCACGGCCCCGGCGTGCGCCTTCTCGATCAGCGGACCGAGGTTCTGCTCGAAGATGTCGTAGCAGTCGGGGCAGCCGAGGATCCCGGAGTTGCGAAACTGCGCGAACGTCAGGCCGCAGGTGCTGCACGTCGGCTGGGCCTTGGCCGGGGACGCCTTCGCGCCCGCCGGGGACACGTTGACGAGCTGCGACAGAAGCTGGTTGATCGGCTGGTGCAGCGTGACCGGGACGCCGGCCTCGGCCGCATGCGTTTCGCAGAGGTGAACCTCGGTGCGCTTGCCGTTCTTGATCAGCACCTCGTGCACAACCGCGGGCTTGTCGCAGTGCTGGCATCTCATGGCGGCGTGAGACTGTAGCCGTGGCCGGGGGGGCCGGTCCATGAGCGAACGCGGGCGGTCGGTTCTCACCGTTCCACGGGCACGCCGCCCAGCGCCGTTCGCACCGCCGCCAGCGACCGGAGGAGCGCCGGCACGCTGTCCAGGGGCAGCACGGTGCTGGCGTCGGAGAAGGCCCGCGCCGGCTCGGGATGGCACTCGAGGAAGACGGCGTGCACGCCCGCCGCGACCGCGGCCCGAGCGAGAAGCGGAGCCCGCTCGGGCCGGCCCGCCGTTCGCTCGCCCTCGCCCCCCGGAAGCTGGGTCGAGTGCGTGGCGTCGAAGCACACGGGACAGCCCAACGCGCTGCCGAGGTCGATGAGGTCACCGAGGCCGATGAAGTCGTTCACCAGTCGGTGATAGCCGAAGAACGTGCCACGCTCGGTGAGCACGGTGCCCCGGCACCCCGCATCGCGGAGCTTGGTGACCACGTTTCGCATCTCGGACGGTGCCATGAACTGGCCCTTCTTCACGTTCACCGGGCGCCCGGTCTCCGCCGCCGCGATCAGAAGGTCCGTTTGCCGACAGAGAAACGCGGGCACCTGGAGGAGGTCCACGACCCCGGCCACCGGGGCGGCCTGGTGGGGTTCGTGAAGGTCGGTCGTGATCGGCACGCCCAGCAGTTCGCGGAGCCGATGCAGCTCGGCCAGCCCGGCGTCGAGTCCCGGTCCGCGCTTGGAGTGGATGCTGGAGCGGTTCGCCTTGTCGAAGCTGGCCTTGAAGATCAGGGGCAGCCCGACCTCGCCGCACGCTTCGACCAAGGCGTGCCCAATCCGCTCGTTGAGGTCGCGCGACTCGAGCACGCAGGGGCCCGCGATGACCACCAGAGGTTGATCGGGACCGATGCGGACGGACCCCACGTGACAGGCGAAGGACATGCAAACAGCGTATCGGACCCTGCCATCGGACGCTCCGCGAAGGTGGAGTCGCACCACCAAGCGAAGGTGATCCGCCAAATCGGCGCTCCACTTGGTCCGGCGGTGCAACTTCACTGGGCCGGGCTGCGAACATGCCCGAGAAGGGTGTCTGCAATCGTAGCGATCACAGGGACTTAACGCGGAGCAGACCATCCATGGCGCAGATGCCTCGAGAGCCCGAAGCGTTCGGCGAGCAGGTGGCCCGGATCCTCAAGCGCCACTTCCCCGACCGGGTGGCGGAGTTGGCCGGACCGATGGACCTGGTGGTCAACGGCAAGCATCTCGGCCTCGACAACCTCTACCGCATGGTGCTCCGCGATCCCGACCGCGGCGTGGAGATCGTGGAGACGTACCTCGACCGCCTGATCGAGGGCGATGCCATGACCGGCGCTCCCATGCCGCTCTCCGTCGCGAAGACGCGGATCATGCCCCGCATCCAGCCGGAGTCGCTCTTCCTGCACCTCGATCGCGAGCAGGTGGCGCACGTTCCGTTCGTGAACGGCACGGTGATCGTGTTCGTGATCGACCTGCCGCACATGACGGTGAGCATCACCACCGAGCAGATGATCCGATGGGGACTTCAGCCCGACGACCTGGAGGTGTTGGCGCGACAGAACCTCAACGCGTACGCGCCCGATCTCAAGATCCAGCTCGTGGAGAGCGTCGAGGGCGGCCGGGCGGCGATCGTCTCCCGCCAGGACGGCTACGACGCGGCGCGGCTGCTGCTGGGCCGACTCCACCGGCGGCTGGCCCCCGAGCTGAAGGGCAACTTCTTCGTCGCCACGCCCTCGCGCGACATGTTCCTCGCGTTCACGATCGATCCGCCGGAGTTCGTCCAGCGCCTCCGCGACCGCGTCGATCAGGACTTCCGCCGCATGCCCTACCCGATCACGAGCGACCTGTTCCTGGTCACCATGGACGGCATCGCGGGGATGGCGGCAGCGTGAGGGGCAGCGTGAGGGCCAGGCATCGAGGCATCATGGCATCGAGGCATCAAGGGTAGAGGAGTCGGGTGCCACGGCCTTCCAGGCCGTGCGCAGCGGCAGCGAGGCCGCGCCATGCGTGGGTGAAGGAGTCGGGTGCCACGGCCTTCCAGGCCGTGCGGAGCGCTCCGGTCGTGCACGCTCATCCCTTCGCCGGCGTCGCGGCTACTCGCAGCGCACAAACGCCATCCCGCTCTCGACGTAGCAGTTCAGCATGTCGCCGACCTTGAAGGCGGTGGCGGACTGGCCTTCGTGCACGGTGAGCCACATCGGCACCACTGCCCGCAGGAGCACGCGGTTGGCCACGCCGTCGATCGCCGCCACCGTGCCCTGCACGATGCGGGGATGTCCGTCCGCGGGTTCGATGAATCGGCCGCCCGCGGAGGCGCGGTGGAGGCGCAGCGCTCGGCCCTCGATTCGACCGGTCACACGACGCCCGATCGATTCGACCAACGACGACGGATCGGGGGATGGGGCGAAACGAAGCGCGTAGTCGGTGCCGGGCACCGTCGCCACAGTGGCCTGTTCGTCCGCGGACACCAGGCGCAGGACGGCGCGGTCGTCGACGGGAGGTGCAGCGGTGTGCGGAACGTTGTTCATGGCGGTGGCTCCCGAGAGCGGTGCCGGATCCGGCCCCAAGACCGAGGAATCGAGATGGTAAACGGAAGTCCGGGCCTAGGCGCTGGCCCGCACGGGCGCCGTCGCCAGGAAGTTCGCCAGCAGCCGCGGACCTTCGACGGTGAGGAAGCTCTCGGGATGGAATTGGACGCCGTCCATCGGTGCTGCTCCGGACGGCGCCTTCCAGCGCAGGCCCATGACCACCCCGTCGGCCGTCCACGCGCTCACCTCGAACGAGGTCGGCACGGTGTCGCGATCAACGATGAGCGAGTGGTAGCGGGTCGCGACGAACGGGTTGGAGAGCCCGGCGAAGATGCCCCGCCCGTCGTGGTGGATCGGCGAGGTCTTTCCGTGCATGGGATGCTCCGCCCGGCGCACCAGCATGCCATGCACATCGCCGATCGTCTGGTGCCCGAGGCAGACGCCGAGAATCGGCACCCGCCCCTGGAATGCCGCCACCATCGCCGGGCACACCCCCGACTCGTGCGGCGTGCACGGGCCCGGCGACAGCAACAGGTGCGTCGGCGCGAGTCGCAAGGCCTCGTCCACCCCGATGCGGTCGTTGCGCACCACCTCGACCCGCAGCGCCGGATCGAGCTCGCCGATCCGCTGCACGAGGTTGAAGGTGAACGAGTCGTAGTTGTCGATCAGCAGCAGCATCGTCCAGCCGCGTTCATTCGTGGGCGGGCGACGCGGGCGCCTTGGGGGCGGCCTCGTCCGGCGCCGGCTCGGCCAGGAGCTTGGTCACCACCTTGCGCACGTGCTGGGGCTGGAGCCCGACGGCGCGCACGTCGCCCTTGCGATCGATCACCGCGTAGGTCGGCCAGAACGCCAGCCGGTACGACCGGGCGGTCTTCCCGGCGTCGTCCACGCCGACGGCGTAGTTGATGCCCTTGTCCTTGAGGACCTGGGGCAGGCGCTCGAGGCCGCGCTTGCTGTCGTGAACGCCCACCACCACGAGCCCCTTCTCGCCCAGCTCGGTGACCATGGCCACGTTCTCGGGGATGGCCCGCATGCAGGGACCGCACCACGTCGCCCAGAGGTCAACCACCACCACCTTGCCCTTGAGCTCCGCGATCGAAACGGCGTCGCCGTGCCACTGCTTGATGGAAAGCGGCGGGGCGGGGTGGCCCACCATCGCCTCGTGGCGCGTCCTGACGTTCCCTTCGCCCCAGAACCAGTCGTCGGGGAACTCGCCCGCGCGGACGGTGGCGGTAGGGAGCAGGACGGCGGCGAAGATCATCGCGAGGGCCGCGAACCGGGCGAGGGGGCGAGTTGGCATGGGAGCTCCTCCGTGGGGTTTGACGCGCATCCCGTCGCGCAACAGGTCGCGCGACGGAACCGGTGCTGCCGAGTGTACGGCCCCGGGTCAATCGGACGAACCGAATGCCTGCCGCTTTTCGCCGGCCGCGTCGAGCACCGACACCACGCCGGCGCCGTCGGGATCGACGCCGGCTTGGACGATCTCCGAGCCAGCGCCGTTTCGAATGCTGACCGCACCGCCGTTGCCGTCCACGGCACTACCTGCCGCCACGACGGCTCGACCGCTCGGACTCATGAGGTTCAGGAGGCCGCCCGCCGGTCCGGCCGCCAAAGCCACGAGCACCGTGCCGTCGGCGGTCATGGCCAGGGCCGGGCCCTTGCCCGCATCGCCATCGACCGCGAACCCGCCGCTGCCGCGGGCATCGTTCACCCGCAGACGTCCGCTGCCACGCTCGTCGGCGCGAAGATCGATCGCCGCGGCGGCATCGGGACCGAGCACGCTCAAGTACCCGCCGGGAAACCCGCCCGGGAGACCGCCGAAGCCGACCACCGGCACGCCGGTCGGGGCGTACGACTGAACGACCCCGCCATCGGGGCCGCTGGCAACGGTGAACGCGGGTCGTCCCGTCGCCGACGCGACACGGAAGACACCCGCGCCGACCGCATCGGCCCCCATCGAAACCGCATCGATCCCTTGCGCGCTCCGCACGATCGTGGCGCCGCCATGCGAGGTTGCGGCAAAGGCGATCATCGGGACCTCCTGCAACGCGAGCGCGACCGTCGGACCGTCGGTCTCGAGGGCGTTCAGGGTGATGGTGCCCGTGCCGCGCATCTCGACGCGTCCCGGCGCGATGTTCGTGATGCGATCGTCGTCGGCGGAGGCGGTCACGATGGCGCCCGCGCCGGCCTCGGTTCGAAGGCTGGCCAGCGTGTGCCGGGCGGGATCGGCGATGCGAATCGTGCCGCCGTCGGCAGCACCCTCGACGAACGCGACCGGCGCGCCGTCCAAGTTGTGCGCCGCCACGACGCCGCCGTTGACACCGCTGTCGAGCGCAACCGCGGTGCCTCCCGCCGAGTTGAGGACCGCCAACCTCGCGCCGCCATCGTGCGCTGTGGCCACCAGCGCGTCGGCGCCGTTCGGGCCGCCCAGGGCCACGCGTCCGCCGGCACCGGTCGAGGTCGCAGCGAACGTTGGATGTCCTTGCGCGTCGCGCGTCACGATGCCGCCGCCGTTGATCCCGCTCGCCATCGCCGCCTGGGCGGCGCCGCCATCGCCGTACACGCCGACCTCGCCGCCATGGGCCGAGGCGAAGAGGCCGGCGGCGGATCGTCCGTTTCCATCCCACACCGCCACGTCGCCGCCGAACTCGTTGACCGAGGCGCGGAAGACGTTGGCGCCGGCCTCGCTCCAAAGATCGAGTCTTCCTCCCGCGTCCGTGGCGCTGGCAAGGACTGCCACGCGGCCGTTGCCATCGATGATCTCGAGCCGTTGGGTCCGCACCACCTCGGGCGTGTTCTGGGGGGCGGCGGCCGCAAGCACGCCGGCGCCGGCAAATCCCAAAGCGAGCAGCAGCGTGCCGCGCTTGGCGCGACGGGCGGCGGATTCGGCGGCCAGCACCCGCGCCTCGAGGACGGCGAGGCGATCCGCCACCGCACCGTCGCATCGGGACGGATTCGGACGCGAGCCAGCGGAGAATTCGTGCAAGTGTCGGTCCATGGGATTCGGCTCCGACGCCGTCGGGCGTCCGTGATCGTTCGATCGTGACGGAGTTGAGCGCGGCCGGACCGCGCCGTCGAGTCGGTAGCATACCGACGGGACCTCGTCGCCCGTGCGTGGCGAGGCCGCCGTCGAACTCGGGAGGACTCTCGTGGCAAAGCCGCTTCGCGTCGGCCTGATCGGATCCCGCTTCATGGGCAAGGCGCACTCGAACGCATGGATGTCGGCCGGGTGCTTCTTCGAGCTGCCCCGCGACATCGTGATGTCCACCATCTGCGCCCGCGATCGGAAGGCCACGGCGCAGTTTGCGCAGCGGTGGGGGTGGACGAACTGGACCGCGGACTGGCGCGAGCTGATGGACGATCCCGCGATCGATCTCGTCGACGTGGCGACGCCCAACCACGTCCACGCCGAGCAGGCGGTCGCGGCGCTCGAGGCCGGCAAGCACGTCGCCTGCGAGAAGCCGCTGGCGGCAACGCTGGCGGATGCGCGGCAAATGCGGGACGCCGCCGCGAAGGCGAAGCGTCGCGGGGCGATGACCTTCGTGTGGTTCAACTACCGGCGGTGTCCGGCGGTCGCCTTCGCCCACCAACTCGTGCGGAAGGGGAGGCTCGGGCGCATCTTCCACGTGCGGGCGTCGTACCTTCAGGACTGGGGCGGACCGAGCACGCCGCTCCTGTGGCGGTTCGACGCCAAGCAGGCGGGCTCCGGCGCCCACGGCGACCTCAACGCCCACATCGTCGACCTCGCGCGGTTCCTGACCGGCGAGGAGGTCGTCGAGGTCGCTGGCGCGATCGAGCACACCTTCATCAAGGAGCGCCCGCTTCCAGCGGGCGAAGGCACGCTCAAGGGGAAGGGAGCCCGCCGCAAGGGGCGTTCCACCGTGGACGACTGCGTCATCTTCCTGGCCAGGATGGGCGGGGGTGCCGTGGCGAGCTTCGAGGCGACGCGCCTCGCCACGGGCAACCAGAACCGGAACCGGATCGAGGTCAACGGCGAGAAGGGCGCGTTCGTGTTCGACTTCGAGCGGATGAACGAACTGCTCTGGTGGGACAACACCCTCCCCTCCGCCGAGCGCGGTTGGAGCCGGATCATGTGCACCAATGGCGGCGACCATCCGTACGCCGATGCGTACTGGCCGCCGGCGCACCTCCTCGGCTACGAGCACGGCTTTGTCAGCGAAGCGGCGGACATCGTGAAGGCGGTGGCGGGTCGGAAGCCGGTCTGTCCGCTCCCCGACTTCGAGGACGCGTACCGCACCCAGGTCGTGCTGGAGGCCGCGATCGTATCCGCGCGGGAGCGGAGGCCGGTGGCGATCAAGGAGATCGGGTGACCGGAGGGGGAATCGAGGAGTCGAGGGTGCGCACGAGCAGGTGGCCACGGGCGGTGGCGCCGTCCAGCTCGGGCGCCGCGCGCATCTTGAAGCGCTCGCTGTGGACGTCTTCGAGCCAGGTCATCGGGCGCTGG
>JAGQOG010000004.1 GCA_020427695.1 Phycisphaerales bacterium | reverse complement strand
CTCTTTGCACGCTACGCCGAGGTCGTACAGTACTACGCCAACGAGGCGTATCCAGAGATCCCGCTGCCCGAGGGCCGCCGGAACGACTGGATCCTGGAACTCGACACGATCACCCTGAAGGCGGATCTCGAGGCGAAGATCGGTGCGCCGCTGCCCCCGCTCCTTGCCGCCGCCGTCCAGGCGTATTGCTACTCCTCGTTCGGTGCCGGTTGGGACGAGATCTCGGCCGCCTCGGGCTGGAACTTCCTCGCCGCCGAGGAGTTCGGGCGTTGGGTGCTGCCCGGCGGGAACGCCGGCCTCGCGACCGCGTTCCGACAAGCGATCGGCACGATCGAGGCGACAAGGGGCGACCGCATCGTGCGCCCGCACTGCCGCGTGGTGGACGTGCGCCTCGCCGACGACGATCGCGTCCAGGTGACGTGGCGGGCGGCGGACGGCGTGCTCCGCTCGCTCCTCGCCCGTCACGCCGTGATGGCCAACTCGAAGCACATCGCGAAGTACATGCTTCCCGACCTGGTCGGGCTCGATCCCGAGAAGTTGAACGCCATGCACGGGGTGCCCACGGCGGCCTATGTCGTCGCGAATGTCCTGCTCGATCGCCCATCGCCCGTTCCGTTCTACGACATCTTCCTGCTCGACGACGGGCGCTTCCCGATGTCGCCGATCGAGGCCGAGGCGCACTCCGCGGTCGTGGATGTGCTCAACGGGGAGTTCTCGGGGGGCAACGCAGCGCCTTCGACGGTCCTCACGCTCTACTGGCCCCTGCCGTGGCCATCCGCGCGGTTCACGATCGCCGAGCAGCCGTCGCTGCTCGACTACGCCGAGCGGCTCGTTCCGCAGGTTCGGCGCATGCTCGGCGTCCTCGGGATCCCCGAACAGGCGGTGCACCAACTGCGGCTCACCCGCTGGGGACACGCGATGCCGATCGCCAAACCGAACGCGATCGCATCGGGCCAGGTGGACCTCCTGCGGCGTCCGTTGGGGAATCGCATCTGGTTCGTGAACCAGGACAACTGGCTG
This sequence comes from Phycisphaerales bacterium, assembly GCA_020427695.1. GTDB lineage: Bacteria > Planctomycetota > Phycisphaerae > Phycisphaerales > SM1A02 > JAGQOG01. Next base: position 10,985 of record JAGQOG010000004.1, on the reverse strand, counting down.
CTGCCCGCGGTTGAGAACAGTCTGTTGGAGGCGCAGAAGTGGACGGATGAGATTCGGCGCCGGCTGGCGTAGGCGTCGGAAGCCGTTCCCGTACACTCCCCCCCATGGCCACTCCCCGCACCGGCTTCAGGCTGCTCGACTGGGTCGAGCGCATCGGCAACCGGCTGCCCGATCCCGTGACGCTCTTCGCCGCGGGCGCCCTCTCGATCCTCGTCGGCTCGCACGTCGCCGCGATGGTCGGATGGCAGGCTTCCTATGTGACCCGGGACGGGATGCGCGAGGTCGCCGCCAAGAGCCTCCTCGTGGGAGACGGGCTCCGGTGGGTGTGGACGAACGCGGTCGAGAACTTCACCAGCTTCCATCCGCTCGGCGTCGTGCTGGTCACGATGCTGGGGATCGGCGTCGCGGAACGGTCGGGACTGATCGGCGCGCTCCTCAAGCGGGTCGTGGTGATCACCCCCACGTCGCTCCTCGCTCCGTCGTTCGTCCTGGTGGGCATCATGAGCAACATGGCGGCGGACGCCGGGTACGTGGTGCTTCCGCCGCTCGCCGCCCTGATCTACGCCAAGGTCGGCCGACCGCCGCTGGCAGGCATGGCCGCGGTGTTCGCCGGCGTCGCGGCGGGCTTCAGCGCCAACCTGCTGCCGACCTCCCTCGATCCCCTGCTCCAGGGTCTCACCCAGGAAGCGGCGACGATCCTCGACCGCAACTACATCGTGGACGTCCTGTGCAACTACTGGTTCATGATCGTCTCGACGATCGTGCTGACCGCCGTGGGCTGGTTCGTAACGGTGCGCTTCGTCGAGCCGCGCTTCAGCAAGGCCGACATCGAGGAGCAGGTGGCGTCGATGCACCGCGAGCTGGGCGACGAGGTCGATGCCGACGCCCACGTGCCGACCAAGGCCGAGACCCGCGGGCTCTGGTGGGCGGCGATCGTGGTCGCGATCGGCTTCGCGGGTCTCCTGGCGCTGGTCCTCGTGCCCGGCGGTGCGCTGGGCGGCTCGTACCTGAAGGGCGGTCGCGAGGTGCCGACCTGGCCCGACGTGATCGTGCCGGCGATGTTCGTGCTGTTCCTGCTGCCCGGGATCGCGTATGGCATCGCGTCGGGCTCGATCCGCAGCGATCGCGACGTGGCCCAGATGATGGGCAAGACGATGTCCACGATGGGCATGTACGTGGTGCTCGCCTTCTTCGCCGGCCAGTTCGTGGCGTGGTTCAAGGAGAGCAACCTCGGCACCTTGATCGCGCTCGCGGGCGTGGACCTCCTGAAGCAGTTCCACCTTCCGCCGCTCCTCCTCATCGCCGGGATCATCCTGCTGGTGGCGGTGCTCAACCTCTTCGTGGGATCGGCCTCCGCCAAGTGGGCGCTGGTGTCGCCGGTGCTGGTCCCCCTCTTCATGGGGCTCGGCATCGCGCCTGAACTCACGCAGGCGGCGTATCGCGTGGGCGACAGCGCGACCAACGCCATCGCCCCGCTCAACCCCTATCTCGTCGTGATCCTGGTCTACATGCGCCAGTACCTGCCCAAGGCGGGGCTGGGCTCGCTCATCGCGCTCATGCTCCCGTACAGCATCGCGTTCCTGATCGTGTGGATCGTTCTCCTTGTCGGTTACGTTGGTCTCGGCGTCCCGTTGGGTCCGGGCGATGTTCCGAGCTTCATCGAGCCGATCCGCTGACGGTCAAGCGTTCCTCGCCAAGCGACCATGGCGCCGACCTCGACACCCGATTCGCCCCGATCCGCACCCGCCCGGCCGGGTCGGCTCACACGCCGACGCAAGGCGCTCCTCTATCTCGCCTACCTCCTCGTGCTGGCGGCGGTCGCGATCGTCGCCGGCGAGATCGTGGTCCGCCTCAAGGGGGTTCGTCCCTGGCAGCCCGAGCCGCTCGCGGTGACGGTCGAACCGGGCGGCCGGCTCTTCACGCCGAAGCCTGGCGTCGGCTACGGCCACCTCCCCGGGCGCTACACGATCACCCTGGGCACCGGCTACCGGTTCACCGTGACGCACTTGCCGAACGGACTGCGGATCACGCATCCGCTGGCGACGTACGACACCACCGCCGGAACGCCGTCCGGAAGGCCCGAGATCTGGATCTTCGGCTGCTCGTTCACCTATGGATGGTCGGTGAGCGACGAGGACACCTACGCCTGGAAGCTCCAGGAGCTTCTTCCCGAATACGAAGTCGTGAACTTCGGCGTCAACGGCTACGGCACCGTGCACGCGCTGCTCCAGTTCCGCGAGGCGATCAAGACGCGGACGCCGGCGGTGGCGATCCTCGCCTACGGCGCCTTCCACGACGAGCGGAACACGTTCCTGCGCAAGCGGCGCAAGGCGGTGGCGCGGTGGAACAGTCTGGGTCCGCTGGCCCAGCCGTACGCCAGGCTCTCGCCCGACGGCACGCTGTGGATCTCGGAAACGCCCGTCGAGTACACGGAGTTTCCGTTCATGCGCACGCTGGCGCTGGCGCACTTTCTCGAGATGGAGTACGACGACCTCGAGGAGACCGCCTGTCGCAGCCACGCCGTCTCCGAGGCGCTGGTGGCGCAGTTGGCCCGCGAGGCCAAGGAACACGGCGTCCCGCTGGTGGTGGCCAACATCCAGGACGGTGCATCGATGCTCGCGTTTGCGAAGAGCAAGGGCATTCCGACCGTGGACATCGCCGTGGATCTCACGCAGCCCGGCGCCAGCAACCGTCCCCACGATGGCCATCCCAGCGCCGCCACGCACGCGCACTATGCCGAACTTCTGGCGACGTTCCTGATGGAGCATGTCCTGCCGAGGCGAACCGAGGGCGAGCGCGACCAGGTCGGAACCCCGACCGACCTCCCTTCCGATGCCGCTGGAGAAGGCCGATGAGCTGGACCGATGTGCCTGCGCGACGGCTGGCATCCCTGCTGGTGAGGTCGGTGATCATTCTGTTCCTGCTCGGCGTGCTGGTGGCGGCCTTGGCAACGTGGCAGTTCAATCGGCCGCCGTTTGATCCTGGTCTACTGGAGCGGTTGGAGATTGGGATGTCCCCAGAGCAGGTTCGTCAGATTCTCGGCGAGCCGCGAGCGCTCGGCCCGGACAACCGACACTGGCGATACACGGCCTTCATGGCATGGCCCATCGTCCATGTCGACTTCGACGAGACAGGCTTTGTGTCCGGCTGGGACTACGACGAGTAATCGGACTGGAGTCCATGTGCCCCTTCACGACCGCGATGCTGGCATTCGGCGCCGTGTTCTGGCTGGCACGCTGGGCTCGTCAGCAGCTGGCTTCCCGCGGGAGCCGACGATCAAGGCGAACTCGGGCCGACTCCCTGTGCGAGGCAGCACGGCCGTGTACTCCGGTCTCTCCAGCCCGTTCGCGTCGATCCGCCGACGGCAGCTTCCCTGGCGCGACCCGGAGGTTGCCGCCGAACGCGCCGGGCCTAGACTTGACCCATGACCGTCACCCCGTCCGATCCGCTGCATGGCATTGTCCATTCGGACCCCGAGATTCTCGGAGGTACCCCTGTGTTCATCGGTACCAGGGTGCCATTTCAGGCGCTCTTTGACTACCTCGAAGCCGGCGACTCGCTCGACCGCTTCCTCGAGCACTTTCCCAGTGTTCGCAAGGACCAGGTCGTCGCCGCCCTCGAGCTCGCCCGCAGTGTGATCGAATCCCGTGTACGTGCTGCTTGACGAGTGCGTGCCTCGGCCGCTCGCGCGTGAGCTCTCCGAGCATCGGGTGGTTCATGTGTCCGAGGTTGGGTGGAGCGGACTACGGAATGGCCAACTGCTCGCCGCGATGGTCGACGAGGGCTTCGATGGCCTTGTCACCGTAGACCGGAACCTTGGCTTTCAGCAGAGCGTTCAGGGTTCAAACGTGTTCGTGGTTCTCATGATTGCCCACTCCAATCGACTCGACCAGCTGCTGCCGCTGATCCCGGATGTGAAGCGAGCCATCGAGTTCGCGCAACCTGGACAACTCGTGCGAGTGGGCAACTAGTGCTTGATTGAAGTGTCCGTGAATCAACGGGCGCGGACGCACAATCGAGTCATCCAAACGTCGGCAGTGGCTGGCTTGCGGAGTCGAACATGCAGGCTGTCGGGATCGTCGCTCTCTGCATCGCCTCCGCCGTCGCCTACGGCATTCTCCATGACCAGGTCACGGCCCGCGTGTGCGTCGAGTACTTCACCATCGGTCATCCGCCTGTCTTCTCGACGGAGTCGCCCACGCTGCTCGGACTCGGTTGGGGCGTCATCGCGACCTGGTGGGTCGGACTGCTGATCGGCATCCCTTTGGCGCTGGCCGCCCGCGCCGGCCGTCGCCCGCCGCGGAGTGCTCGGTCGTTGGTGCGGCCGATCCTCGTCCTGCTGGCGGTGATGGCGGGATGCGCCCTGATCGCCGGCGTGGCGGGCTTCGTTCTCGGCGAACGCGGTGCCGTGGTGCTTCTCGAACCCCTCGCCTCGCGCGTGCCCGAGGATCGGCACGCTCGCTTCCTCGCCGACCTGTGGGCGCATTCGGCGAGCTACGCGGTCGGTTTCGTTGGCGGCATCGTCGTCGTCGTGCAAGTGTGGCGATCGCGAGGTGCGGCGTGATTGCCTCTTCGACGGCGACTGTCGTGGTTCTTCTTGGCGCGTTCCTGGTCGGATGCGGCCGCGCATCCACGCCAGCCCCTGCATCGCCGCCGTCGCCGCCCTCGCAACTGGGGCTGGCCGAACGGCTGGCCAATCCCCACGTCGAGAGACGGACCTGGCGCACCGGTGACGTCAAGATCAACCTTCGGGTCCCGGAGATCCACGTGTGTCTTCTCCTCGACGACTCGACGACGATCGAAGTCGAGGCGTGGCGGCACAACGACTTCGACGTCCCCATGTTTCGGCTGAATCGCGGGATCGACCTCCGCGAGATGTCCGAGGCGGAGTGGCGGGAAGTTCTCGGTGTCGCCCGGTCCCCCGCCGCCCCTCGGGATCCCGCGGCGCAGCCCGGTGCGAACTGAGCGCCGGTGCTCGGTACAATCCCGCCGCACGAGTCCTTCGCCCGTACGCGCGCGACCGGTGGCCGCCACCGCAACTTGACGATCAACTGGAGGATGTCCGGATGTTCCGAAAGCAACTTGTGACTTCGTTGTTCGCCGTCCTCGGCCTCCTGTTGGCCGTGTGCCAGCCTGTCGCCGCCCAGGCCTCCGGGAAGAAGCCCAACATCCTGGTCATCTGGGGCGACGACATCGGACAGTTCAACATCAGCGCCTTCAACATGGGGATGATGGGCTACCGGACGCCCAACATCGATCGCATCGCCAAGGAAGGCGCACTCTTCACCGACTGGTACGGCCAGCAGAGCTGCACCGCCGGGCGGGCGGCGTTCATCACCGGCCAGTCGCCGATGCGCACCGGCCTGACGAAGGTCGGGCTGCCGGGGGCGCCGGAAGGGATGCAGAAGGAGGATCCGACCATCGCGGGCCTGCTCAAGCCGTTGGGGTACGCGACCGGCCAGTTCGGCAAGAACCACCTCGGCGACCGCGACGAAATGCTGCCGACCAATCACGGCTTCGACGAGTTCTTCGGCAACCTCTACCACCTGAACGCCGAGGAGGAGCCGGAACATCCCGACTACCCGAGGGACCCGGTGTTCAAGAAGAGGTTCGGCCCGCGCGGCGTCATCCACAGCTTCGCCGACGGCAGGATCGAGGATACGGGGCCACTGACCCGGAAGCGCATGGAGACGGTGGACGAGGAGGTCACCACCGCGGCGCTCGACTTCATGGAGCGGGCCGTCAAGGCGGACAAGCCGTTCTTCATCTGGTGGAACAGCACCCGCATGCACATCTGGACGCACCTGAAGAAGGAGTCGGACGGCAAGACCGGCCTCGGCGTCTACGCCGACGGCATGGTCGAGCACGACGGGCAGGTGGGCCAGCTGCTCGACAAGCTCAAGGAGTTGGGCATCGAGGACAACACCATCGTCATGTACTCCACCGACAACGGCGCCGAGGTGTTCACCTGGCCCGACGGCGGCTCGACCATGTTCCGCAACGAGAAGGCCACGCAATGGGAGGGCGGATTCCGCGTGCCCACGCTGATCCGGTGGCCCGGGGTCATCAAACCCGGCACGGTGATCAACGACATCGGCGCCCACGAGGACATGCTTCCCACCCTCCTCGCGGCGGCGGGCGATCCGAACGTGAAGGACGAACTGCTGAGCGGCAAGTCGGTGGGCGGCATGACCTACAAGGTCCATCTCGACGGCTACAACCTGCTGCCCTCCTTCAAGGGCGAGACGAAGAAGTGGCCGCGCGAGGAGTTCCTCTACTGGACCGACGACGGCAACGTCGCCGCGCTTCGATACAACAACTGGAAGGCCACGTTCCTGCGGCAAAACGAGGACGGCTTGGCCGTTTGGCAGACGCCCTTCGAGGCCCTGCGGGCACCGATGCTGACCAATCTGCGGATGGATCCGTTCGAACGCGCGGTCGACGAGACCATCGGCTACCCGAAGTGGTACATCGACCACATGTTCATGATCGCGCCCGCCGCGGGCTACGTCGGCCAATGGCTGCAGAGCTTCCGCGACTTCCCCCCTCGGCAGAAGCCGGGGAGCTTCAACCTGGATCGCGTGATGGAGGCGATCACGAGGGGCGCGAGCGACAAGTAGTCGCTCGACGCCGGCGGGCGCGCCGTTCCTCGGCTTCGAACGACCGCCTCCATGACGGCCGTACGGTGGGCACGAGGTACAATCCACCGGACCGGTGGCCGCGGTGGCTCGTGGGTTCTTGTTCCGTCGCCGGTCCTTCTCCCACGCGGCGAGCTTGCGACACAGGGGGCAACGACATGGTCGAGCAGATTCCCGATCTCCCGGACGGCGTGGTCGGCTTCACGGCGAAGGGCAAGGTCACTGCACACGACTACGAAACCGTCATCATCCCGGCCGTGGAGGCCGTGTTCGCCCGACAGCGGCGGGTCCGATTCCTCTATCACCTCGGCAACGACTTCTCGGGCTTCGAGGCCGCCGCGATGTGGGACGATACGAAACTGGGCCTGAAGCACCTCTCCGGTTGGGAACGTGTGGCGATCGTCTCGGATGTCGAGTGGATCCAAGCCGCCGCCAAGGTCTTCGCCTTGGCGATCCCCGGGCATGTTCGCGTCTTCCCCAACCGCGCGTTCGCCGACGCCAAGCATTGGATCGCGGAGCCCGCCGCCAGCGCATGATCGCGCGCCTTCGAGACCCCACGACGCATCCTCCGACGAGTCGCCAAGCGTGAAGCACAAGACGTGGTTTCGACTTGCGTTGAGGATCGTGGGCGTGTTCCTTCTCGCCGGCGGGGTTTCGGAGATCCTGAACGTCGTCGCCATGACGTTCAGCATGGGACTGGGATTCAGTCCCTGGGGAGGCGTTCCCACCGACCTCGAGACCACGATCGCCTACCTGATCCAGTTCGGACTGGTCGGCAGCGTGCTCAAGACCCTTGGCGGCGCCTACCTCCTGTTTGGCGGCGGGCTGCTCGCGAACCTGGTCATCCCATCCAACCGGCCCTATTGCCCCGAGTGCGGGCATGAGCTTCGGGGCATGGGGGGCGTCAACTGCCCCGAGTGCGGCGTGCGGCTCCCTGCCGACGTGCTGCCCGCCCACGAGCCGGTCGACGCGAGCGAGACGGCGACCAGCGAAGAACGACCGCCCGCCGCCAACCCGTTCGTGCGCCGCTTCGTTCCGCTCAACAACCGGAAGGCGCTGATCGGCTACTACGCCGCGATCGCGTCGATCATCCCGGTGCTGGGCGTGCTGGTCGGGCCGGTCGCGGTGGCCTACGGCATCGAAGGCCTGCGGAGTGCGAAACGACACCCCCAGCACGGTGGCGCCGCCCACGCCTGGACGGCGGTCGTCCTCGGAGGCTCGATGACCGTCCTGAATCTCTGCGGGCTCTGTGTCTGGCCGGCGCTCCTCCTTCGGCAGCCGTCCGCGTGGTGAGCGTCGATCGACGGCTCGATCGGCCCCCCAGCCGACATGGCTTGAGGACCGGCGCCGCCGCTGGTAGGCTCGATCCTGTTCCATGGTCGGGCCAGCGCGGGGCGAATCCGGCTCGAACGCGCGACGCGCAACGTCGAGTGCCTGACCGTTCATGTCGCGCATCGAGAAGATCAGAGGCTCGGTGCAACGCCACTCGGTTGACGGACGTCGAGCGTACGACGAGTTCGTTCGAGACTTCGTGCGGTGAGCGGGAATCGAGTCGGACGCTGGGCCGCACGCGTTTCCCTCGCGAGGTGAGCCGCGGGCGCCGCGACTGGGCCGCGCGCGAACGCAACGACCATGCCCGCCCGCGGAGGCCGCCGATGAAGATCCTCGTACTCGGCGGCACGCAATTCGTCGGTCGCCACATCGTCGAGGCGATGGTCGAGGCCGACCACAAGGTGAGCATCCTCAACCGCGGACGATCGCACGACCCGCTGCCGGCCGGGGTCGAGCGGCTGCGCGGCGACCGCGATGCGGGAACGGCGGGGCTTGAGGCACTCCGGGGACGGACCTGGGACGTCTGCGTTGACGTCAGCGGATACACGCCGCGGCAGGTCCGGTCGAGCACCGAGATACTCGCCGCCGCGGCAGGCCACTACGTCTACATCAGTGCGGTCAGTGTGTACGGCGATCCAGCCGGTGGTCCGGTGGACGAGGACGTTCCCCTGCTGGCGCCTGCACCAGACGACGTGACGGAGGTCAACGGCGAGACCTACGGCCCCCTCAAGGTCGCTTGCGAGCGCATCGCTCTGGACACGTTCGCCGACCGGTGCACCGTCCTGCGGCCGCAGATCGTTGCCGGCCCGCACGATCCGTTCGACCGGTTCTCCTACTGGGTGCGCCGCGCCTCCCAGGACGGCGTGATGCTGGCCCCGGGCGACGGTTCCGACTTCGTGCAGGTCATCGATGCCCGCGACGTCGCTCGGTTCGTACGAACCGTCTCCGAGCACCGCCTCCCTGGCTCCTTCAACCTCGCCGGCGATCGGGTGACGTGGGCCACATTCATGGCGATCCTCGGTGCACGGCGCATCGAATGGGTCGCGGCCGACATCCTCGCGGCCGCCGGGCTGACGTTCGCCGAGCTCCCCCTCTACCGACCCGTCGGCGGAGCCCGCAGCAGCCTGATGAACGTCGGCAACGAGCGTGCACGACGAGCCGGACTGCGCCTGACGGACCTCGCGGAGACGGTGCGCGACGTCCGGAGATGGCTGGTCGGAACGGCGTGGTCCCCCGCCCTCCCCCCCGAGCGGGAGGCGGCGCTGCTGTCACTCGCTCGGCGCGGGCGTTGATCGATCGCTGCGGCCCGAGGAGGCCCCCGATCAACAGCGCGTACCCGCACCTCGGTGCGTACAGTGCAACGACCCTCCGACGGGCGATCAGCGCCGCGGACGAACTCGACTTGGCGTCAATCCGGGAGTCATCATGGATCTTGAGGAATACAAGCGCACCCACTTCGCCGACCCCCCGCCCGAGCCACGATTCCGCTTCGGCTCGATCGGCGGCGTCGCGGTGTACGTGGAAGCGTTCGACTCGGCGGTCGCGTACTACGCGCAGGTGCTCGGACCGCCCGCCTACCTCGAGGGCACGGGTACCCGTTCGTGGCGCATCGGATCCTCCTGGTTCACGCTTCTGCGGGGCACCAACGGAGGACCGAACAACGTCGAGATCGTCATTGACATGGAGAGCCCGCAGGAGGCCGAGCGGCTCCAGAAGGCCTTCATCGATGCGGGCGGCAGCGGCGCTCCGCCGTCCGATCAACTGATGCACGAACCGGTCCGGTACTGCCCCGTGCGCGATCCGTTCGGACTGGATGTGCTCATCATCAGTCCGCGCACAGACGCGGCGACACGGTGAGTCTCGGCTTCCGCAGCCTCGGAGTCCAACGGATCCCCAGCCGAAGGAGGCCCGCGATGAACGCACGAACCACGATGAACCCGGCGGTGCCGTTGGCAGCGCTCGTCTTCGCGAGCATTGTCGGCTGCACGCACGACCCGACCGAACCCGCCGCGACGGGATCAAGTCGGAACCGGGTCGTCCTGGTCTGCCGCGGCCCCGAGGGCGACCGACCGGCCCTCAGCATGTTCTCCTTCTCGCAGGGCGAAGTGGTGGACAATCCGGCATCGGCCGAGTTGTCGCTCTACTTCGACGGCGACGACTGTGCGGCAGGCGCCCTCGTGGGCCATCGCGACGAGGAGGGTTGGCTGTTTCGACTGGGCCCCGTCTCCATGACCGGTCCGCTGCCCCTCGACGAGCGGCCGAGCGACGCCGAGACGGTGGCGGGCATCGCACCGATCACGCCCGCACAGGAGGGCATCGCCTACCGCGTGCGGACGGTCGGGGATCGATACGCGATCGTGCGGATCGTGAGCGTCCAGCCTGCTACCTACAACGATCTCCTCGCCGGCGGCACCGCACAAGTCGAGTTCGAATGGGACTGGGAATCGGATTGATGCTCCCACCGTGCCCGATTCACTCGAACGCGTCGGTTCCACCTGCGAGTTGCTCTCCCGCCTGACCAGTGCCGAACCGAGCCGCAGCCGTCCGATGGTCACGGCGCCGTTGACGGTTGGATCCCGAAGCCACGCAGCAAGGCCGCGTCATGAATGCGAATCGATTCCGCGCGTTGGCCCTTTCGCTTCCCGAGGCCACCGAATCGTCGCCTACAACGCCCGCATCCACCGCAATTGCCCCTCCCCTTCCTGTGCGAGTCGCGCCGCCCGCGCCTTCGTCGTTCCCAAGACGCGAGCCAAGGCGGGAATGGCGAGCGGCGGCGTGCCATCCAGACCGTACCGGCGCGTGACCGCAGCGCGATGCGGTTCGTCGAGGTTGCCGAGGCGCTCCGGCCACCGGGGCGGCGGGTCGAGCCACGCCTGCCACGGGCAGAGGAACGCGAACGGGTCCGCGATCGGGATGCCACTCGGACCGTGACGAACCGCCGCTCGTTGCGGACGCTCCACTCCCTCGCGGCGAGCGAGGGCCTTGTCCATCTCCAAGGCCACGAGCCGCGCCAGG
>JAGQOG010000452.1 GCA_020427695.1 Phycisphaerales bacterium | reverse complement strand
CGAGGTCAGCGCCGTCGGTGGTGCCGTCGCCGTTGAGATCGCTCGGGCCGGACTGGCCCCAAGAGCCGAGGAGCAGTCCGAGGTCCGCGCCGTTGACCTCGAGGTCGTCGTTCAGGTCGCCGACGCAGGTTGGCGTCGTCTGGCAGGCGGGATCGTCGCCGTCGTAAAGCAGGTTGCCGTCGTTGTCGAGGCCCTGCGTGTCGCCGACGCTCCAGTTCTCGAGGAAGCTCGGGCCGCCGTTGCAGGGGTCGTCGGCCTTGGTGTCGGGCGTGCCGTAGTAGGTCGGCTTGACGTTCTCCGGCAGCGCGTCGGGATCGTTGGGATGGCAGGTGAGGCACACGTTGACGCCGGCGTTCTCGTGGTGCTTGCGCAGGCCGATGCCGCTGTTGCCGATGTTGCCGCCGTAGTCGGCGCCGTGGCAGCCCACGCAGCCGACGCCGGGGTTGTTGGCGGTGCCGAAGGACGAGCCGATGAACGGATTGTTGAAGTCGCCGGGTGCGACATGGCAGAGCATGCACTCCGTGTCCATGTAGGACGACCCGCGGTGCATCTGGTGCTTGTTGTTCTCAGGGAAGACCGTTCCCTGGGGCGAGACGGGACCGAGGAAGTCCCCGTGGCACTGGTTGCATCCGTTGTTGTAGCGGTCGTATCCCAGCGACGACATGCTGACCACGGCGAGGGTGAGCGTGGCGACGGCCACGCCGGCGCGCGTGATCGCGCTCGACTTCCGAGTGGACGATCTGGACATCCGGTCTCCTCCATCACGAGGTGCGGTCGGGCTCCTCCGAGCGTTGACCGACGGACCTCCCCGGCTCCGAGCGAACAGGCTGCTGATGTGAAACAACCCCCGAAACGAAGGCGCGCGTCTCGGCGCGCCGACGTCCCCCAAAGCAGCCATCCAACAGACTGTTCGTCCTCCATCCGACAAGCGATCCGGCGGCCAAAGCCCAGAACGTTGTCCCCAATTCCCCAGGACGATAATAATTCGAGATTCGTCGGCGCCAACCGGGAATCGCGAAGAATCGAGGGCCGCTAGGGACCCGCCGGGGCCTCGCCGACGCCCGGGCGTCGAATGACGACCACCTGGTCGGCGTCGAAGGGCCCGAAGGCATCCTCGGCTCCGTCCACCCAGCGCACCAGGACCTCCTCGATGGTCGTTGCGTCGCCGAGTCCGCAGTGCACCCGCGGATCGTTCGACGAACAGTAGCTGTACGCCGCAAGCACATCGCGATGGATGGTCCGTTCGCCGGAGCGGATGGTCACCGCTGCGCCGAGCGCATCGCGCCCATGCTCGTCGAGCACGCGCAGGGCAATCCAGTGCCCCCGGTCCTCGATCGCATTCCAGAGCAGGTTCGTCGGTCCGTCCCGGTTCGCCACCACGACATCGATGCCGCCGTCGTCGTCGAGGTCGCCGAAGGCGGCTCCCCGGCTCGTGAGGAGCAGTGGCGAGCGGGTGCCGCCGCGGGGCAGCCACTCCATGAACCCCGAGCTCGTGCCCCGGTAGAGTAAGTTCGGTTCGGCGTACGGATCGTCGCCGAACGATTCGCCCTGGCGTCGGACCCGACCGTTGGCGGCGAAGAGGTCCAGTCGCCCGTCGTTGTCGATGTCGACGAAGCCCGTCCCGAACCGTGTGAACCGCCGGCTCACCGTGGCCAGGGATTGTCGCGCCGTCTCGTCGCGGAACAGCCCGTCGTCGTTGCGAAAGAACGAGTCGGTTTCGGACTGGAGGTTCACCACCAGCAGGTCGGCGTCGCCGTCGCCGTCCACATCGGCGTTCCCGATCCCCATGCCCGCCTTCACCTGGCCGGCCTCGTCCGTGGCGCAGCCGCGCTTCAGGGCCTCGTCTCGAAAGCGCCCGTCGGCGCCGCGGACCCAAAGGAGGTTCATGGTGGCGTCGTTGGCGACGAAGATGTCGAGCCGCCCGTCGCCCGTGAAGTCGCCGATGGTGACGCCGAGCCCGTTGCCCAGCGACTGATCGATGCCGAGGTCGCGGGTGACGTCGGTGAAGCGACCATCGCCGTCGTTGCGGTAGAGCGTGTCGGGTGCCGGCGCGGCGTACGCCTGCGGTCCGCAATAGTCGGGACTGTCGTAGGCGTTGCGGCAGTCGCGCTCGCTGGACGGCGACCAGTGCAGGTAGTTGCAAACGTACAGGTCGAGATCGCCGTCCGCGTCGTAGTCCACGAACGCAGCGCTGGAGCTCCAGCTCGGATCCCCCACCCCGGCGGTGTCGGTGACATCGGTGAAGTGGCCGCCGTCGTTGCGAAGCAGCACGTTGGGCCCGACGTTGGTCACGTAGAGATCCGGGTCGCCGTCGTTGTCGTAGTCGCCCGCCGTGACACCCATGGCATAGCCGCCGTCGTCAGCGCCGCTTCCACGGGACACGTCCTCGAAGTGTCCGCCGCCGCGATTGAGGAAGAGCGCGTTGCGGTGTTCGGTCGACGACTCGAGGCTGCCGCCCTGCACCAGGTAGATGTCCAGCCGACCGTCGCCATCGGCGTCGAGCAGGGCCACGCCGCCACCGAGGATCTCCGGATGCAGGAACCGCTCGCGGTGGCCGCTCCGCCAAACGAAGTCGATCCCCGCCTCCTGCGCCCGCTCGACAAACGGAGGCTTGGACGTCGAAGCCGCCGTTTGAACGATCGGTGCCGCGGTGCGATCCGGCTCGCTCGGACGGCAGCCCGATCCCGTCCCCACGACGACCCCCGCCAGACCGAGCGCAAGCGAGGTCGCCGGTCGGCATCGGGTCATTGCCGATTCCCTGCCGGGGCGAAGCCCGAGGAGTTCGCGCCCCACGGCAGCGGCGGGAGCGATTCCGGTCCTGCCGGCTCCGGTCGGCGCGACGATTGCCGACGGGCCGCCGCCAACATCGAGGCGGCCTCGTCCGCGCGCCCGCTTGCTCGCAGCGCCTCGGCCAGCGCCACCATGATCTCGGGGCGGCGGGGCGAGAGCGCGAGAGCGGAGCTGAGAGCGGTCAGTGCGCCGGGTGCATCGCCCGCGCGAAGCAGCGCCAGTCCGGCCTGGTACGGCCACGACGGGTTGGCGGGATCCGCCACGGCTGCCTGCTGGTAGCACGCGGCCGCCGCACGGTTCTCGCCCAGCGCAGTGTGCAGGTCTCCTTGGAGCGCTCGGGGCAGCGGTGACGACGGATTCGTAGCGATCGCGGTCGCCACGTGCGCATCGACGTCGGCCAAGCCGGCGGGATCGATGGTGCCATCGGGTCGATGGGACAACATGAACCGGGTCAAGGCGTAGTTGTAGTGAGCGTTGCTCGATTCGGGAAACGCCGCCACGGCATCCTCGAGAAGCGCCATGCTCCCATCGAGGTTCCCCAGTGCCCGACGGGCGACCGCGAGGTCGATCGCCGCCGACGCACTCTCGGGATACTCGCGGTACAGCGACTCCAGGAGCGTCAGGGCGTCGGCGACCCGGCCTCGAAGCAGGAGTTTCCGCGCATAGGCGAGTTGCCCGTCCAGGCTGGCGCGAAGCGGTTCGAGCTGATCGCGCCAGGGATCGAACGTCTGCGGAGCATCCGCCCGCGCGCGGGCGAAGGCGGCGCCCGCCTCCGCCAGTCGCCCGGCCCTTCGCAGGATCGTTCCGTAGAGTTGGAAGGCACCGGCGCCGGGCGGGTCGCTCCCGTTGACGATGGCTTCGAGCCGCGCGAGGGCGGCCGCATCGTCGTTGCGTTCGACCTCGATCCGGGCCATGCCGACGGCAGCCTCGACATCGCGCGGGTTCGCCGCGAGGGCGCGCTGGAACGCCTTCTCGGCGTCCCCGATCCGGTTCTGGTCCAAGCGCCACTGCCCGAGGTGCCGATGCGCCGGTGCGTATCCGGGAGCGAGTTCCACCACCCGCTCCATGGCAGCGATGGCCTCGTCCAGCGCTCCGAAGTGCTCGTGAACGAGCGCGAGGTGGTACCACGCCGGCGGTGCATCGGGTGCCAGGAGAATTGCCTGCTCGAGACTCGTGCGGGCGCGGGTCGGATCGTCGTTCGCCTCGTAGACCAGCGCGAGGTGGTACCGGGCCTCCGCGTCGCCCGGCCGGGACTCGACGAGTCGCACCGCGTCCCGAATGAGCGGCGCCGCGGTGGTGGTCGCCGCGGCAAGTCCCTCCGGCACCGGCGGCGGCGGGTATCGGTTCGACGTCATCCACCACCACGCCAGCGTCGCCGCGACGACGGCCGCGACAGCTGCCGCGACAACGGCGATCGGCGCGATGCGGCGGGGCATGACTCGATTGTCGGGACCGTTTGGATTCGGTCAAGGCGGCGTTCAGCGGGCCTTCCGTGACCGGTAACCCCGTTCCCCCACGCTGGCTGTCGGCCGGCTCCTGCCGGGGCGGGCTCCCCGGCGTGGCGAAGGAATCGGCAACCAAGTCGCGCCTGGCATGTGCCGATCATGGCGGACATGGAGCACCCTCCCCGCGATCCCGACGGGCCGTTGCCCAGCCTCTTCGCCCACGACCCGGAGATGAAGGGCCTGGTGGAGTTCTTCCTGGGGGAGCTGTCGAAGCGCGTGGACGCCGTCCGTAGCGCCATGGCCGACAAGGACCTGGACGAGCTGAGGACGCTGGCGCACCAGCTCCGAGGCGCGGCGGGCGGCTACGGCTACCCTTCGGTGGGCCTCGCGGCCGCTGCCGTCGAACAGGCCCTGGTCCAGGGCATGTGCGACGAGGCGGGGCTGGCGTCGAAGGTGAACGAACTCCTCGAGCTCTGCGAACGTGCGGCAAAGCCAACGGCGTAGTCGGACCGATTCAAGGCGTATGAACGTCGCGGACTCCATGTCTTCCGAAGCACCCAGGCCCAACGGGTCGTCCGTGGCGACCGGGCTGCGGCCATCCGTGCGGGTATTGGTCCTCGATGGTGCGCCACTGATCCGACAGCTCCTGCGGGTGCACTTGGCGGATCTCGACATCGAGCTGCACAGCGTGAGCACGATCGGCGAGGTGAAGCGAGCGGCCGCGATGCTGGTGCCGGACGTCGTGGTGGTTGCCCTGCCTCCCGATCCCCATGCCGCCATCAGAACGGTCGAAGAGCTCTTGGGAGGGTTGGCCACCGGGCTGGATGCGGTGGGGATCGCTGGATCGGGGGCGATCGAGGTTCCGGTGCTGGTCCTGGCGCCGGTGGAGGCGTCAGAGGTGCTGGTGCGTTCGCTTCAGCTGGGCGCCTTTGACGCCCTGCGGGTGCCGTTCGATCCCGACGAGCTTCGGGCACGGGTTCGCGGGGCGGCCCGCGTGCGGCGCCGGCTCGATGCGCTTCGACGTCAGGCGCAGCGTGACGCCCTTTCCGGTCTCTGGAACCGCGCATTCTTCGATGCCCGACTGGACGAGGAGATCGGCGAAGCCCTTCGCCACGAGCGCGAGGTCGCGGTGATCATGTGCGACATCGACGGCTTCAAGCGCCTCAACGATCTCCACGGGCATCCCTTCGGAGACGAAGTGATCGCGGGCGTGGGCGAGCTCCTGCTCGCTGGCCGGGCCGAGGACGTTCCCTGCCGCTATGGAGGCGAGGAGTTTGCGATCATCCTGCCCAGCACGGACATCGTCGGGGCGACCGATGCGGCCGAGCGACTTCGTCTTGGCATCTCGTCCCTGCGCTGGGAGCTGCGCCCCCAGGTCGCGGTGACGGCCTCGTTGGGCGTTGCCGATCTTGCCTCGATCGGGCGACGCGGCCGGGCCGACGCACTCGTGGCGGCGGCGGATGCAGCGCTCTATCGAGCGAAGCGATCGGGGCGAGACCGCATCGAGGTCGCCGCCACCGCCGCGGACTAGTCCGACGGCATCCGCATCGGCATCGCGTCGCGCCCCTTCGGCTGCTCTACTACGCCATCATGCCCACGATCGTGGACGATGCGGTGTGCGTGCGCCACTGGGACTTCTCGGAGACCAGCCAAACGGTCAGCCTGTTCTGCCGCGAACATGGCCTGCTGCGCGGGCTGGCCAAAGGCGCCAAGCGCGAGCGCGGCCGATTCAGCGGCGGGATCGATCTGCTCACCCGGGGACAGGTGGTCGCCCTCGTCAAGTCGGGGCGCGAACTGGCCACCCTGACGGACTGGGATCTCCAACAGACGTTCCGCTGGCTGCGGGAGCGCCTCGATGCCAACCGGGCCGCCTTCCACATGGCCGAGCTGGTGCTGCGGTTGATCACGGACGCGGATCCCCACCCGAACGTCTTTGACGGTCTCGTGGCAGCGCTCGAGTCCCTGGCGACGCCGGGGGCGGAGATGGCGACGGTGCTTCGATTCGAGTGGTTGGTGTTGGGCGACACCGGCTACCGCCCGCGGCTGGCGGTGCCGCCGGAGTCGGGTGCGACGCTGGTCTTCAGTCCCGTCGAAGGAGGCATCGTGGACGATCCTTCCGCGCCAGGCTGGCGGGTGCGCGTGGAAACGGTGCGGTTGCTCGAGCGCGTGGCGGAGGGCGGCTCCGTGGACGACGCACCACGGGAGGCGGTGACGCGTGCGGCGCGACTCCTCGCGGCGTACCTGCGCGAACTGATCGGCGAGGAGCCCGCGACCATGCGGGCGTTCTTCGGCCCGGTGGCGCCGGTGCGCGCCGGCGGGTCGGAGTAGGTCGGGGGTTGTCACTCCCATCCGAACGGCGAGGGTGCCACGGCCATCCTGGCCGTGAGGCGTCACCTCCATCCCGACCCGCGTGGAGTGTCACCTCCATCCCGGCCCCAGGGTGCCACGGCCATCCTGGCCGTGCGACGGCACACCACATCCTCATTGGTGACACAGGATCTGTTCGTCACGGCCAGGATGGCCGTGGCACCCGGCGCACCTCGATGCCTCGATCCGATCCGCCCCCACTACCATGCCCACATGGCCCGGACGACGACCAGCCGACGATCGAAGACCGCGAAGACGGTGAAGCTGGACGCCTCGCTGCGGGTGGTCGTCCTGCGCGGGAAGGACATCTACCTCCGAACGGAGCGCCTCCGGCAGTTCGCCGACCAGCTTCGCGAAAGGTACGGCGACATCGAACGCTTCTCCTTCGACGGGACGAGTGCCTCGCTCGCCGAGGTGCTGGACGAGTTGCGCAGTTATGGCCTGATGCAGAAGCACAAGCTCGTCGTGGTGGACGAGGCGGACAAGTTCCTCTCCCGTGGCGATCACCGAGCGGCGATGGAGCGGTACGTGGCAGCACCCATGGACGACAGCTCACTGGTCCTGAGGGCCTCCACCTGGAACGCCGGCAAGCTCGACGCGCTGGTGGAGAAGGTGGGGGCGTTCGTGCCGTGCGAGGCGCCGAGCGCGGCAGCGGCCGTGTCGTGGTGCCAGGAGCGGGTCCGGCGCCAGCATGCGTGCACGATCGAACCCGACGCGGCCGAGCTCCTCGTCGAGCACATTGGACCGCAACTCGCCCGGCTCGACACCGAGCTCGCAAAGCTTGCGGCGGCAGTCGGATACGAGCGACCGATCGCCATGGCCGAGGTCGAAGCGATGGTGGGATTGGTGCGCGAGGAGAAGGGGTGGGAGATTCAGCACGCGATCCTCTGCGGCGGCGCCGCGGCTGGCCTGCGAAAGCTGCGCGAACTGCGGGAGGTCTCCCAGGCCGACGACGTGGTGGTGATGTTCGCGCTGATCGATCTGGCTCGGAAGATCCACGATGCCGTGGCCTTGGTCCAGCAAGGCACCTCCGTCTGGCAACTCTCCCAGGCCCTGGGCATCTGGGGGCCCCAGTCCAACGACATCCGCGACGCCTTGGCCCGAGTCGCGGGAAGGCTGGATCGGCATCGCGCGGCGGCCCTGGTGGAGGAGGCCATGGACACCCAACTCCGTATGCGAACCAGCCGGGTGCGGGATGCCGACCGTGCTCTTGAAGGTTTGACGGTCCTGCTTGCCGATACGGTGGAGTGAGCAGGCGAGCGGGGGTGCGGTTTGCTCATCCCTCGGGCCACGATCGCCCGGAACAGGCGGCAAGGAGTGCCGCGACACTTGCAGGAGGCATCCACGCGATGAGTGGAACGCATCCCCCGGGTCCTACCCGCTCGGCCGCGCCGCCGAGGTGGACCCCGTTCTCGACCGCCGGTCGTCTTCCGTCCTTCGGACGTCACCTGGCCGCGCGACTCCTGGCTGTTGGCGGGATCGTCGGCTGGTCGGTTGGGTGTGCGGGGAATGCCCGCCCCATCGACACGCGTTCGCAGGCCTCGAGCTCGAAACCGGGCCAGGACCAGCCATCGGCGGATGAGGATCCTCTGACCGCGGCGTTGCGACGCGATGCGGAGGAGATGGCTCGGCTTCAGTCCTCCGGTGCGCTCGGCGCGGGAGGGCGGGGGCCCGGGAATCCGTCGTCCGGGTCGCGACCGGCCGCGACGGCCATCGACTGGAACAGCCCTTCGGCGCCCGATACTCGGGCGGGCGCCCGCTCGGGCTCGGCGGGCGGGTTGGGCAACCCCGAGTCGCTGGACGCGCTCGGGGCGGGCCGAGCCGCAACGCAGTCGCCCAAGGTTGAACCCCATCCGGCGACGATCCCGCCGCCACCGGTGGTCCCACCGTCTCCCACACCACTGCCGACGCCGAGCGGCAATCGCTCGCGCGACCTGGCGGTGCAGCTCTCCGGCGAGCTCTACCGTGCGGCCGCCGACGCGGACATGCCGTTGCCTTTGCTCATGACGATCGCGGCGCTCTCGCTGTCGGACCGGGATCGCCAGTTCGATCCGGACGCGTTTCCAGCCCTGACGGCGCGAGAGCGCGAGATCCTCGGCGCATTCCATGTGTTCTGCGCCGAAATGAACGAGCGCCTCGAGGCCGAGGAGGATCCGGAGGTCGCCGCGGAGGTCGTTGCGGCACTGCAGGAGGCGTTGCGTGGGGATCCCCAACTGTCGCTGCCACGGGCGGAGTTCTGCACGCGAGTCGACGTGTTCGGCAAGTTCGAGGTGTTTCCCGAGCGCGTGTTCATGGCCGGTTCGCGTCAGCAGGTGGTCGTCTACTTCGAGATCGACAACTTCAGCAGCGTCCAGGATGCCAACGGCGAATGGGTCACCGATCTGTCGGTCCAACTCACGATCTACACGAAGGCCGGCGGCGTGCCCGTCTGGCGGCAGCCGTGGACGCCGGCGATCGATCGCAACCGCAACCGCCGGCGCGACTTCTTCATCAACCAGTTGCTCGAGATCCCGAAGTCCCTCGGCGTCGGGCAGTACGCGATGAAGATCGCCGTTCGCGACGAGCATACCGGTGCCTTGGCCGAGCAGACGATCGACTTCACGCTGGTCGCCGACGAGCGGATGGTGGGGGGCAGGTGACGTTCGGGCACGTGCGGCGATGCTTGGGCCGTTGAACGTCCGGGGTTATCAGGTATCAGGGCGGATGCGTGGGAACGGTCCGACGCGGGTGGCATCGACGGACAGGGCACTCGCGCGCTCGAGCCGTCCTCCGTTCATCCGCACCGGTCACCTGATACCTGATACCTGATCCCCTCTTCGTCCACCTGCTACCATCTCGCCGTGCATCTCGGCACGCAAAAAAACGACCTCCTCGGCCTCGATGGCGTCGATCCTGACACGCTGACGGCGCTCCTCGACGCGGCCGAGGCGCGGGTGCCGATGGCGGAGGGGGTCGAGCCGGCGCCGGCGACGTTGGCGGGTCGATTGGTCGCCAACTTCTTCTTCGAGGACTCGACCCGAACGCGGTGCAGCTTCGCCGCGGCGGCGCAGCGACTCGGCGCCAACGTGGTCAACCTGGCCGGCGAAGGGTCGAGCATGAGCAAGGGCGAGACCCTGGCCGATACGGCCCGGAACATCGCCGCGATGGGCGTGGACACGATCGTGATGCGTCACGCCGCCAGCGGCGCAGCGCTGCTGGTGGCGCGGGCCGTGGATATTCCCGTGATCAACGCCGGCGACGGCCGACACGAACATCCCACGCAAGGCCTGCTCGACATCCTGACGTTGCGGCGGCGGCTCGGATCGATCCGGGGCCGCACCATCGGCATCGTCGGGGACATCGCCAACAGCCGCGTGGCCCGATCGGCGCTGTTCGGCCTGACGACGCTTGGCGCCAAGGTGATTCTCGTCGGGCCGCCGACGCTCGTGGGCGCCGCGTTTACGCGGATCGGTGCTGGACCGGCGATGGTCCGCGTCGAACACGATCTCGACGCCGTCCTGCCCGAACTCGACGCCGTGATGATGCTGCGCATCCAGCTCGAGCGCGCCGCGGGCGGTGCCATTGCCGCCGACTACCGCCAGCTCTACGGCCTGAGTCCCGACCGCATGGAACGACTCCCTGCCCATGCGCTGGTGATGCACCCCGGTCCGCTGAATCGCGGCATCGAGATCGATTCCGCCGTCGCCGACCACACTTCGCGCAGCGTGATCCTCGCCCAGGTCGCCATGGGCGTCGCCGTCCGCATGGCCGTCCTCGAATGGGCCCTGCGCGGCTGACTCGCCCCGTCTCCCGCACCGTCAATCGCTCGCTCCCTCGCTCCCTCGATGCCTCGCTCCCTTGATGCCTCGATGCCTCGATGCCTCGGACAACCCCCCATGCCCATCACCTTCCGCCAAGCCACGCTTCCCAACGGCCTCACCGTGATCGCCGAGGTCGATCCCGATGCCCACACCGCGGCCGCCGGGTTCTTCGTTCGCACCGGCGCGCGGGACGAGGACACCCCGGTGATGGGGGTGAGCCACTTCCTCGAGCACATGATGTTCAAGGGCAGCGAGCGCCGGAACGCGGAGCAGGTGAACGAGGGCTTCGACGACCTCGGTGCGGAGCACAACGCCTTCACGTCCGGGGAGGTCACCGCGTTCTGGGCGCACACCCTGCCGGAGAAGCTGTCCGACGCGACGGACATCCTCGCCGACATCCTGCGCCCGGCCCTGCGACAAGCGGACTTCGACGAGGAGAAGGGCGTGATCCTCGAGGAGATCGCGATGTACGACGACCAGCCGTTCTGGGTGCTCTACGAGCATGCCATGGAGGCGTACTACGGGAGCCACCCGCTGGGTCATCGCGTCCTGGGCACGAACGAGTCGATCACGGCCCTGACCCGCGACCAGATGAAGTCGTACTTCGACCACCGCTATGCGGCCGACAACACGGTGTTGGCGCTGGCGGGACGGCTCGACTTCGACGCGATGACGGCGCACGCGACGAAGCTCTGCGGCGGCTGGGAACGGACGAACCCGCGCCGGGCGTACCCCGAGGTCGCCGGCACCCGGCCGACGGTCGAAGTTCCGTTCCCCAAGGCCAGTCGGCACTACGAGCTCATGGCGATGCCGGCGCCGGCGGTTCAGGACGACGACCGGTACGCCGCGGCGCTGATCGCGGAGATCCTCGGCGACGTGGACGGCTCGCGGCTCTACTGGGCCCTGGTCGAGCCGGGCCTCGCGGAGGAGGCGCAGGCGCAGTACGAGGGCCGCGATCGGGATGGTGTGATGTTCGTGTACTTCGTGTGTCCCACGGAGGACGCACCGAAGGCGCGCGAGGTCGCGCTGACCGAGCTCCGAGGCCTGGCCGACTCCCTCACCGAGGACGACCTCCTGCGGGCGCGAAGCAAGATCGCCACCAGCGTGACGCTCGCCGGCGAGCGTCCCGCCGGGCGCATGCGCCGGCTGGGCCACCTCTGGGTCTCGACGGGCCGCTACGAATCCCTGGACGACGACCTGCGCCGCATCGAGAGCCTGACGATGGACGACCTGCGGCGGGTGCTGCAGGCGTATCCGCTGGAGCCGCGCACGGTGGCGTCGTTGAGGCCGTGAAGAGTAGTGCGTGCGCAGCACGCATCTGCTGAGGAGAGGCCGCGGGAGCGGCCTCGCTTGATTGACGGGCCGACCTCGCAGGCGAGGATCGACCCGCAATCAATATGG
>JAGQOG010000451.1 GCA_020427695.1 Phycisphaerales bacterium | reverse complement strand
GGCATCAGACCCTTCGGGCCCAGCACCTTTCCGAGTCGGCTGACCACCCGCATCATGTCTGGCGAGGCCACGGCCACGTCGAACTCGAACCAGCCGCCTTCGATCTTGGAA
Organism: Phycisphaerales bacterium; assembly: GCA_020427695.1. GTDB lineage: Bacteria > Planctomycetota > Phycisphaerae > Phycisphaerales > SM1A02 > JAGQOG01. The sequence continues at coordinate 6,572 of JAGQOG010000451.1, read as the reverse complement.
ACCAGGTCCTCGGCGCCGGCCTCGACCGCACCGGCCTTCTTCGCCGCGTCCACCTTGTCGGCGCCGCAGAAGCACACCACGCGGGCGCTCTTGCCGATGCCCCGGGGGAGCGAGATCGATCCGCGGATGGCCTGGTCGGCCTGCTTGGGATCGATGCCGAGGTTGACGCACGCGTTGACCGACTGGTCGAACTTCGGACTCTTGAACTTCTTGAGTGCGGATACGGCGGAGGCCACGTCGAGCGGCTCCTTGGGGGCCATGGCCTTGTTGGCTTGATGTCGCTTGGAGAGCTTGGGCATGATTAGTTCTCCACCACCACGCCCATGGAGCGGCAGGTGCCGGCGATGACGCGCATCGCGGCCTCCAGGCTTCCGGCGTTGAGGTCTTTCATCTTGTCCTTGGCGATCGCCTCGAGCTGGGACTTCGTGATCTTGCCGACCTTCTTGGTGTTCGGTTCACCGGAACCGGACTCGATCTTCGCCGCCTCCTTCACCAGCACCGAGGCCGGCGAGGTCTTGATCTCGAAGTCGAAGCTGCGGTCGCTGTAGACCGTGATCAGGCAGCCGACCACCCGGCCGTTCAGCTCCGCGGTGCGGGCGTTGAACTGCTGGATGAACTGTCCCGGGTTGACACCGTTGGCGCCCAGAGCGGGACCGATCGGCGGGGCAGGCGTTGCCTTGCCGCCGGGGGCCATGATCTTGAATTGCTTGGTGACCTTCTTGGCCATTGCGTGTTCCTCCCACCGCGCCCCCGTGCTCCCGTGGCCAGAGGGCCGAACGGGCGGATGCGTCTGCCGGCCAAGGTCGTCCAGCAGCGCGACGCAGTAGTTCAATCGGACTTGGATGGACCCCGGCCGAGCCGGGGGAAAGGGTCAAAGTCTAGCAGGTGCCAGAGGGGAAGCAAGGGGGGGCGGAACGGGCATCGAGGCATCAAGGCATCAAGGCATCAAGGCATCGGGGCGTCGAGGCATCGGGGCATCCTGCCCGGACGGACCCGTTCCTGAACCCTCGATGCCTTGATCCCTCGATGCCTCGATGCCTCCGACTCCTCTCCGGCCCCTACACCTTCACCCGCTCCCAGCCCGACGACAGGAACCTGGTGCCGAACATCATGGCGCGGACCACGAGCTCGCCGCAGAGGCCGAACCAGATGCCCTCGAGGCCGTACCCCAGGTACACCCCGAAGAGGTACGCGGCCGGCAGACGGACGAAGTAGCTGCTCACGAACGTGATGAAGAGGGTCCAACGGGCGTCGCCGACGCCGCGGAGGCCCTGGCGAACCACCATCGTGACCGCGAAGAAGACCTGCACCGCCCCGCAGATGAACAGCAGGTTCGGCGTGTGTTCGAGGTACATGGGGTTGTCGGAGATCACGCGGGTCAGGGCGGCCCCGCAGGTCATGAACACGATGCCGAAGAGGCCCATGATCGTGGCCCCGACCATCGTGCACGCCTCGATCGCCCGCCGGGCCATGGCGGGATGGCCCGCGCCGAGGTATTGGCCGGCCAGTGCCCCGGCCGCCGTCCCCATGGCGAAGCCCGGGAGGAAGCTGAACGCTTCCCATTGGATCGCGATGATGTGGGCGCCGATCAGCCCCTCCCGTGCCACCCCGTCCGCCGTTCCGGCCGCCGCCACAATGCCGATGAAGCGCATGACGAAGAGATTCACGCCCCACATCGCCATGCCCTCGGCGAAGTTGGGCACGCCGATGCGGATGATGCGCCAAGTCATCGTGCGTCCGAGACGGGACTCGCGCATCTCCAGGCGCATGTCCTTCACGCCGCGGAGAAGCACCCACACGATCAGCGCCGCGCCGCAGGCGTAGCTCGCCGCGGTGCCGCCGGCGATGCCCAGCACGCCGCCGACCGCGGGATCGACGGGCGACGGGTTCGGCACCACGAGCGCGCCGAAGCGAACCTCGACTCCCGAGAGCAGCCACGACGCGACGATGTTCACCACGTTCACCGCGATCGCGATCACCGACGGCAGCGTCGTCTCGCCCGCGCCGTGCAGACACATCGATCCGACCATCATCAGGCCGCAGAGCGGCATCGAGATGGCAAGGGTGCTGACGTACTGCTGGCAGTAGATGAGCGCCTGCGGACTGAGGCTGCAGTAGCGTCCGAGTGGCTCGGCGAGCAGCCACATCGCCAGTCCGACGGCGCCGCCCCACGCGAGGGACAGGGCGAGCGCGTGCCCGAGGGCACGTTGCCCCTCGAGGAGGTCGCCGCGCCCCATGGCCCGCGCGATGATGGCCTGCCCCCCGATGCCCAAGCCGCTCATGCAGATGCCGATGAGCCAGCCGACGTACGAACCGATGCCGATCGCGTCCAGCGCCGGCACCACCACCTGGTCCGGGAGGTTTCCAGCGAGGAGCTTGTCCACCATGCCGACGGTCGCCGCCATGGTCTGCTGCAGCAGGACGGGCAGGGCCAGGATCCAGATTGCCGACCACAACGTCCGACCGGCCAGCTTCCCGGACTGAATGACCCCACGGGCGTCCGGGAGGGCCGACTCCTCGCCGGCCGCCATCATCAGTTCGGGCGGATCGGTCGAATCGATGGCCGTGCCCGTCGCCTTCGCCGCGTCATTCCGAGTGGGCGCGTCGGCATGGGCGCGCGCGCCGACCGCGGCCGCGCCGTCGCGTGGTGCCTCGGCGGAAACGGACGGATCGCGCGTGTCGCGTTCGGTGGACAAGGCGGGATGATAGAGGCCGCGTCGCGCCGGTGACGGTGCTTCAGCCTCCGGCCTCGCCACACGCCAGGAGCACCCCCAGCGTGTCCGGTTGGCCGGCCAGCCGCAGGGCCGCCATCCCGTCGCGCAGCGGAAGGCGGCGGCTGATCAGGCCGATCACATCGACTTCCTTCCGACGCAGCATCGCCAGCGCCTCCGGCACCGGTCCGGCGCCTGAGCCCACCACGGCGATCTCGTTCACCACGATGATCTCCAGGATTTCCGCCGGCAGGGCGCCGGACGCGGCTCGTCCGACCAGAAGCGACTTCACCACGACGGTGCCGCGCGGACGCACCAGCCGGACAGCGGTGGCGAGCCCTTCGATGGTGCCCGTGCAGTCGACGACGACATCCTGGTCCGCGCGACGGCCGACCTCGTCGACGTGCCGGTGCTTCAGTCCCCAGCGCTCGCAGACCGCGAGCTTCGACGCATGCCGACCGACGACGCGCACCGACGCGTTCAGGCGCGCCATCACCTGACCGACGATCAGGCCGAGCCTTCCATCGCCGAGCACGGTCACGAACGGCTTTCCCTTGATCGTGAACTGCTGGGCCGCCTGGATCGCGGCGGCGAGCGGGATGGCGAAGGCCGCGGAGTCGTCGTCCACCTCGTCGGGAACGGGAATCAGCGCGTTCGCCGGGAGACGGACCCGTTCGGCGAACCCCCCGTCCCGACCGATGACCCCGGGGATCGTGCGTTCGCGGCAGTGGGCGGTGAAGCCAGCCGCGCACCGGTCGCACCGTCCGCAGGCGCACACCGACGCGACCACCACTCGAGCCCCCGCCAGCTTGCGGCGCCCGCCGGGCATCGACTCGACCGTGCCGACGAAGCTGTGGCCGAGCGTGCCTTCGAACGCCAGCACGCCGTGGGCCACGGCGAGATCGAGCCCGGTGACCGCCGCGATGCGCACCCGTACGATCGCCTCGCCCTCCTTGGGAGTGGGCTCGGGTTCGTCGGTCGAGAGCGTGATCTGGCCGCCCTGGCGGCGAAGGGCAAGCATGGTGCGCCGGGGTCAGGGCGAGGACGCGGCGCTGGAGGCGTCGCCGGCCGAAGTGCTGGAGTCGGTCTCTTTCGGCTTCTCCTCCGAGTCGCCGTAGGTCGATCGAGCGCCATCGCCGCTGACGCCGATCGGGACGTCGGGCTGCTCGAAGGACTTGGGCGACCAGAACACCATGTGGTCCCAGATCGTCAGCGGACGCTGGTAGGTCGGAAAGCGGTACTGCTGCTGGTCGGCGAAGGGAGCCGGGCTGGAGCGGTACCACGTGAGCCAGGCCGAGCGGTCGAGCCCGAAGTCGCGGGCGGTGAGGGTCAGCAACGACGCCTGGGCCGCGAGGTTGACACTCAGTTCGCGTGCGTCGAGGGCCGCCACGAGGGCCTGGAAGGCGCTGTCCTGCGGATACTGGCCCAGCGCGACGGCGCTCGACTCGCGCACGTCCGGATCCTCGAACTCGTCGGAGACGCGCTTGGCGAGGGCATCCGCCACCTCCGGATTGTGGAGCCGCTGCAGACCCATCGCCGCTTCCCACCGCACATCGCGCCACTCGCTCTCGAGGCGCGTGGCGATGAGCACCGCATCGTTGGCGTCGCCGTGCCGAGCCAGGGCGCGGATCGAGATCGAGATCACCTGCGGATCGGTCTCGTTCTCCACCCGCTCCCGGTACATGCGGAGGTATACCTCGCTGCCGCCCCAAGGCGCGTTGGCGAGGAGCGTCGTTCCGCGGCGACGGTTCTCGGCGTCGTAGGGATCCAGCGCCCACTCCGCCGCCTTGGCCGGCGTGGGCGGGGTGAGATCCTTGAAGAAGTCGCCGAAGTCCTGGCCGATGGTGTCGCAGCCGCCCGCCGCGCAGGCGACCGAAAGCACCGCGCATCGAAGCGAACGGGAGGCCCTTGACGCGGTCCGTGCCACGCGGCGGAGTATACGAAGTCGGGCGGCGGAGTGCTCCCGCGCCGGGGAGCCTACCCGCGCGGACTCGCGGCCGATACCGCCGCCTGCGAGGCGCGCGTTCGCAGCAGGTCGAGCATCGAGCGGACCTCCTCGGCCATCTTCGTGTTGGGGAAGTCCCGAATGATCTCGTCCCCCACGCGAACCGCCTCCGCCCAGCTCCGATCGGCGACCGCCAGCTTGAACTGCACCCCGAGGTTCTCGCGGTGCTTGGACACCACGCCCTGCGCCACCTCGGTGAGCTGGGCGGCCTCCTCGCGGGTGAGGTAGAGGTCGAGCTTGCGCAGCAGCGCCATGGCGGCTTCGACGTCCTCGTGCTGCGCCGCCTCGAGGAACTGGCGCTCGAGGAACCGCTTGCGCTCCTCGCGGGCCGCGGCGATCCGACCGTCGAGCTCCTCCACCACCGGCGAATCGGGGAACAGCCGGCGAATGCGCGCCGCCTCCGCGTAGGCCCCGCGCCAGTCGGCGTCGGTGAGGCGCTGCTCCAGGCTCTCCATCGCCTCGCGAACCTGGTGCTCGTAGCTCTCGCGCCGCGTCGCCTCGATGGATTGCCGGAACGCCTCCGCCTCCTCGCGGAATCCGAATCCCTCCGCCATCTCGGTGCACAACGTCAAGGCGGCGTCGTAGTCGCCCCGGGCGATGTCCTCCTCGATCGCCGAGCGGAGCAGTTGGAGCTCCTTCGGCCGGTAGATGAGACGCTTGGCGTTGTCCGAGAGCATGATGTTCTCGTTCATCTGCTGGAGCAGCCGGAACTGTTCCTCGACGCGGTAGTCGTGCCGCCGCGTCCCGTTGGCGGCGATCGCCAGGAGGATGACGGATGCGGGAAGGGTCGCGAGCGCCATGGCCGCGGCGACGATGCCGCCTGTGAGCAGCGGCCCGCTCCAAGCCTCGGTCGTGCGGGCGCCGATCACGGCCGCCGTCGCGCCGACGGCGACGCCAAGCAGGTGCAGGACGACCAGGAGCGGACGAGAGGGGGCCTTTGGTGCGTTCATGGCATGGACTCCCTTGCGGGAAGCAGCGCGTCGTCAGGATCCCGGGGTGGGCTTTCCGCAGTCGAACGTGACCGGAACCAAGCAAAGAAAACGAAACGGCACGGTGCCGTCGTTGACGAACTGGTGGACGCGGTTCGGCGGGACGAAGAGGACATCGCCGGCCCGAACGCGGTGGAACGTTCCGTCGGACTCGACCTTGGCCTCGCCTTCCACGACATACACCTCGTGCTCGTAGTCGTGCTGGTGCCGCGGCGTGTGCCCGCCTGACGCTACGCAGAAGTGGCGCAGCGCGAAGTTGGGCGCTCCGTCGGCGCGACCCACCATCACCTGCATGGACACCCCCTTCGTGCCCTCGAGGTCGAGGGGCTTGGCGGTCGCAGGGTCGGCGCGGCGGATCAGCAGGCCTGCAGCGTCGCCCGCGCTCGAGGAAGCGGTTCCAACGGCGTCGGCTCGCGGGGTGCTCGTCATCGACAGGTTCCGTCCGTTCAATCGGCGAGATTCGAACCGCCCGGCGGGGTCGTCCACGTGCGGCCACCACCCATCAGGCTACTCTATTCGACGGGCGAGCACGACGTCCCGTTCCCAAGGTGTTGCATTGAACGAGCCCCGACCCACGATCAATGCGTTCGCCCTCGGCGAATTCGAGACGAACTGCTTCCTGGTGACCGTTCCCGGATCGACGGCCTGCTGGATCGTCGACTGCGGGTACGAGCCCCAGGCACTGCTTTCGCAGATCGACCAGGCGGGACTGCATCCCGAGGCGATCCTCCTGACGCACTGCCACTGCGACCACATTGCCGGGCTGGATCGGGTCCTTCATTGGGCCCGACGGCGTGGTCTCGAACTGCCGGTGCTCGCCTCCCGAGCCGAAACCGGATTTTGCAGTCGGCCCGAGCTGAATCTCTC
>JAGQOG010000450.1 GCA_020427695.1 Phycisphaerales bacterium | reverse complement strand
TGGGGGTGAACGAGCCGACGGGCTGGGCAGATCTCGCGGATCCGCGGTTGCGCTCCTGGGTGGGGCTGGTGAATCCCGGCCAGTCGGGCTCGATCACCACCGCGTTCGAGGCGGTGTTGCTCCGTCGCGGCTGGACGGACGGCTGGCGCATCCTGCGCCGGGCGGCTGCGAACAGCCGCTCGTTCTCGGCGTCGTCCTCCAAGGTGCCCATCGAGGTGAGCCTGGGCGATGCCGCGAGCGGCATCTGCATCGACTTCTACGGTCGCTACCAGGCCCAGGCGATCGCCGATGCGGGCGGCGGCGACCGCGTCGGCTACATGGATCCACCCGGAGAGACGCGCATCGACGCGGACCCGATCGCGATGCTGCGCGGCGCGCCCGATCCGGAGCTCGCGCGGCGGTTCGTGGAGTTCACGCTCACCGCGGAGGGGCAGTCCCTGTGGCAGCTTCCGCCCCGATCGTCCGCCGGAGCGGGCGACGACGACGCAGGACCCGAACGCTTCGCGCTTCGCCGAATGCCGATCCGGCGCGACATCTACGAGTCGCCGCTGTTCGCCCGATTCGTGGACCAGGTTCAGCCCTACGCGATCGCCAGCCGCGTCGAGGTCGCCGATCGGAACGTGCGCAGCTTCATTGCGCCGCTCTTCGCCGCCATGGCGATCGACAATCACGACGCTCTCGCGGACGCGTGGACGGCCATCGTGACGCACCCCGCCTATCCGCCGGGCGACGGCATCGTGACGGCGGCGATGGTGGACGATCCGGAACTCCGCGCGATGTTGGAGCAGTTCGACGCGATGCCGTCGGTCGCGGGCCCCGACGGGGCGCAACTCGAACTCGAAGACACCGCGAACCTCGGCACCATCCGCGCCGGATGGCTGAAGTCGCCGCAGCCGGAGTGGGCCGACCAGGGCCTTTGGCCGGAACAGGCGTCACCCGCCGACGAGATGCGACGCGGCTTCGCACGGTTCTTCCGCGCTCGCTACCGGCAGGTTGTCGACCTCAGCCGCACGGCCGGCTGACGGCGCCACCGACCTCGTCGCGGAACGCCGCGGCGGCGGCGTGCACGGCGTCCTGCCAGCGCGGATCGTCGCGCTCGAACGCGTAGATCACCGACCGACTCGCGGTCACGATCGCTCCCTGCCCGTCGCGGTTGAAGCAGACCAGCGCGTCGTCCAGCGAGCCGCCCTGGGCCCCGTAGCCCGGCACGAGCAGGATCTGCTGCGGCATTCTTCTTCGCAGCTCGACGGCGTCCTGACGCTTGGTCGCGCCGACGACCGCACCAAGGTCGCTGTAGCCGCGCTGGCCGATGCGGCCGGCACCGATCGTCGCCACGAGGTCGGCCATGGCTTGCGCGATCGTGCGGCCATCGGCAAGCGCCTCCTGCTGGAGCGCGTCCCCACCGGGGTTGGAGGTCCGCACCAGCACGAACGCGCCCCGCTCCGGACGAAGGAAGGGACGGATCCCGTCCTCGCCGAGATAGCCGTTGACGGTGATCCAGTCCGCCGCCGCGGCGTGCCCGAACGCCGCCTCGGCGTAGTGCTCCGCTGAGATTCCGATGTCGCCGCGCTTGGCGTCGAGGACGACCTCGAGCCCGAGCGCTCGCGAGCGGGCGACGATCCGCTCCAGCACCGCCACGCCCTGGTGCCCGAATCGCTCGAAGCAGGCGGACTGCGGCTTGACGCACGGAACCGTGCCGGAGAGGGCGTCGAGGAGGTCGGAGCAGTAGCGCTCGATGCGCTCGATCGGGGCGATCCCGCTCCCGACCGCGGTCGGCAGCCGCTCCACCACCGGATCGAGCCCCACGCAAACGGGCGCACCGATGCGGTCGATGGCGGCGAGGAGTCGGTCGGAGGCGTGCATGGCAGCGGTGATCCTGAGCGGGCCCAGAATCGCAGGTGCGGGTCCCGCTGTCGAGCCGAGCCCGCCGATCGGTACCGTACAATCGCGCCGTGGACGACCGGCCGCTCCATCTGGATCTCGATCGCGAGCGCGGACTGTCCGTCGAGTGGAGCGACGGCGGGAAGAGCTTCTACCCCATCGCCCATCTCCGCCGGTACTCGCCGTCGGCCGACGCGCGCTCGTTGCGGGAGCAGATGGCGACCAATCCCCTCACCGTCCTGCCCGCGTCCGCAACGGCCGGACATGGGCCCCTCACCGCGGTGGATGCCGAACTCGTCGGGCACTACGCCCTGCGGATCCGATTCTCCGACGGCCACGACACCGGGATCTTCTCGTGGGCGTATCTCCGCGAAATCGACCCGGCGACCAACCCCTCGCCGCGGCGGACGGAGGCGGACCGGTGACCGGTCTGCCCCGCCCAGCAATGACGCCGGTCGCCGAGCGTCCGCCGGAAATGGTCGAGTTGGAGATTCCCCACCACCGCCCGTTCATCTGCCGCCTGGTCGTGTCCCCGGCGGAACTGGGCGAGGTGGTGGACCACGTCTCGAACGTCGAGTACGTCCGTTGGCTCGATCGCGCTGCCGAGCTGCATGCGGACAGCCTCGGATACACCCGCGCGTTCATGATCGAACGGGGTTGGATGTGGTTCGTCGGACGCCACGAGATCGACTATCGCGCCGAGTGTTGGCTCGGCGACGAGATCCTCCTTGCCACTTGGGTGCGCGACATGGGTCGAATCAAGTCGTGGCGCGACACCGTGGCTTGGCGACCGGCGGACGGGACGGTGGTGATGCGGGCCTCCACGCTTTGGGTGTTCGTCGATCTCGCCACGCGTCGGCCGCAGCGGATCTCCGCGGACGTGGCGGCTCGATTCGATCCTCTCATCCCCCGGGAGGGTGCCCCGTGCGGGTCGGGCTGATCTTCGATCGCGAGCGACTGGATCAGGAGCACGCCTCGCTGAGTCGGCTGGTCGTGGGGCTGCTCGCCGAGGGGATCGCGGTCACGCGGCTGATCCCCGACAACTTCGATCCGTTCTCGGAGGATGTGCGGGAGCGCCGCCTCGGACTGGTCTCGCGGCTCTCGTACCCGGCACGATCGCTTCCGTGGTTGCGCGGAGCCGCCGCCGACCGCTTGGCGGAATCGCTGGAGCGGGCCATGCCGGACCTCTTCCACGCCATCGGTGAGGAGTCGTGGCGCTTGGCCACCGCCATCTCGCAACGGATGGAACGCCCGCTGGTGGTCGACATCTGGTCCGCCGCGCAGGCCCGAACCGCCCCGGCCCGGCGCCACGCCGCCAGCGTCGCCGCCTACCTGGTTCCCACCGAACCGATCGGCGAGGCGCTGGGGCATCGAGTGGACCCGGACCTCGTGCGTCTCGTCACGCCAAGCATCGGCCCGGCGCCCCTGCACACGAACGCCCTTGAACGAAGCGACGAGGAGGTGGTCTTCGCGGTCATCGGCGAGGGAAAGGACCTGGCGGCCTACCGGGATCTCCTCGGCGGCATCCGTCGCCTGGTCGACGAACGACACCAAGTGCAGGTCGTCCTGGAGATCAAGGGGCCGCACGGCCACGACGTCTGGCGATGCGCGCGGTCGCTCGAATTGTTGCCGTTCGTTTCGAGCATCGCCGACGCGGGGCCCATGCGAACCCCGTTGATGCAATGCGACGCGTTGGTGGTTCCGGAACGCACCGGCGTGATGCGCAGTGTGCTGATCGAGGCCATGGCGGCAGGCGTGCCGGTGGTGGCGGCGAGCGATCCCATGCTCCGGGGCGTACTGGGGCCCGATACGGCGGAGATCGTGGAGACGCCCTCGCCGGAGCGTTGGTTCCGGACGCTGACGACGCTGATCGCCGATCCCGCGGCCACGCGGCGAAGGGCCGCCGCCGTGCGGTCGCTGGCAGAGTCACGCTTCCAGTCCAGCGCCCGCGTGGAAGGGGTCACCGCGGTGTACGAGGAGGCCCTGTCCGATCCGGCCCTGCCGTTCACCCGAGACGTCGATCGAACGGCATGAGTCGGCGATTGCCGTTTCCCGCCGCGCGAGTCCGCTGGTTATGGGCGACCGAACGATCCCCGGAATGCCACCGATACATTTTTTTGCCGGGACGCTCGAACAGTTTCGCCGCGTCGGGAGTAATCCTGCTGGACCAGGACTCCACCTCTTCAAGACTCTTTCTCCCCTCCACCCCGCTCGAGCACACGCTGCTCCGGCGGGGTTTTTCTCCCGCCAGACCCGAGCGACGCTCGCGGTACGGTCGCCGCACCCGTCGCTGTTGCCAGCCCAGATCCCCGGCTCGATGAACGAGCGGCGGGCTCGTCTTGAGAACCCGGATCCCGGCGGCGAGGTCTTCACTCTTGCCCCCGTCGGTGCTTGACCGCACGGCTCGGGGCGCTTCCAATAAAGGACACGGAGCCGGATCCCCTCCATCGGTCGCCGCTCGCATGCGGACAGACCAGGCTCTGCGGTGCCTCCTGCGGTATCGGGCCGCAGCGAAGGAGCATGTCTTCCCGCAGGGCGAATCTTGGCTCGGAGTTCCAGGTCCCCGAGGAAAGGACGACGTCATGAAGAAGTCTCTGCTGGCCGGTTCGGTCGTTGTGTTCGCCTGCCTTACGCTCGCTGGATGCGGTGGCGGCTCCTCAGGGAGCAGTCGCCAGGTCGAAGTCCGACCGCCGGCGAAGGAGCCAATCGCGTCGCCGAACGATGTCTACAAGCAGCTCGAGTCGACCACTCCCGGCACGGCGGGGAAGAAGTAGTCCCCGTCTCCCGACGATCAGCGTTTCGAAGACCCGGCCCCGAAGGCCGGGTCTTTCTTTCGGCGGGCGGGGCGTGCTTGGCGCCGAGACGCAGGGGGAACGGATCGGAGGGCTTCATGGCCTCGCCAACTTCGTGACAAATGGAACGGATATCGAAGCCCGGACGACGCTACGCCCCGCCTCGCGGGCCGCGGGGCTCCCAACGAGCGTCCGCATGATTCCGGACCCGAACGGCACCCGATCCGAGACCGATTCGGACCCGATCAGGACCGGGTCCTCCTCATAACGCTTCGCTCAGACGGGGATCGGCTTCCTTCGTCGTCCGTCCGGGGGAAATCGATTGCCAACGTCGGGTTCGTTTGCCATAGTCAGGGGGAGCCGTCTCCCGAAACCACGACCTGCCATCCACCCGCCGCCGACTTGGACGCATGTCCGGTCGGCGGTTTTTGTTGCGGCGTACGAAGGGAAGGCCGACGGACGGTGTGCGCTGCATGCACGCTCGCACATCGGCGCCCGAATACCTGATACCTGATAACCCCTCCGTGCGCCGGCGTCCCACCACGCGCGCGGCGCACTCCGTCCTTCGGCACACTGTCCCACGGTCCTACGCCCGCATCAGATCCACAAGGATCTCCAGTCCATCCGCCAGCATCGCGTCGGGAACGGCGTAGCTCAGCCGGAAGTGCGTGTCGCGATGGGAGAAGACCTTGCCGGGGATGATCAGGACGTTCCGCTCGATCGCCCTCTCGACAAACGCGCTGCCCGTCAAGCCGAGCGACGCGGGCGGCCGCACGAAGGCATAGAAGGCGCCGCCGGGCCGGGCGACCTCGGCCGTGCCGGCGAACGCATCGAGCACCATGTCGCGACGCTGCTGGTAGGCCGCGACGTAGGCGTGGATGTCCACGTCGAAGGCAGGCACGACGCCGTGCTGGGCGATCGAGGGAGCGCACACAAAGGTGTACTGCTGAAGCTTCGCCATCTCCTGAATCAGGGTCCGCGGACCGGCCGCGTAGCCCAGCCGCCAGCCCGTGCACCCGTACGTCTTGCCGAAGCCGCGCACGAGAAGCATGTTCTCCGTCAGGCGGGCCGGCGTTGGAAACCGACCTTCCTCCAGCGCGTCGGAGTAGGTGAACTCGTCGTAGATCTCGTCCGACACGAGCAGGATGCCGCGGCGTTCGCACAAGTCGACGATCTCCCGCAACTCTCCCGTGGTGAGGACCACGCCGCATGGATTGCTGGGGGAGTTGATCAGGACCATCTTCGTTCGATCGGTGATCAGCGGCTCGATCCGCTCCGCGGTCATGCGGAAGTCGGGATACGTGTCGCAGGTCACCACGCGGGCTCCGGAAACCGGACCGAGCTGGGGATACATCACGAAGTAGGGGTCGGGAGCGATGACCTCGTCGCCCGGGTCCAGGACGGCCAGGAACGCCAACAGGAGGGCGCCGCTCGTGCCCGAGGTGACGATCGTGCCCAAGTCGTTCGACGGCCCCTTCCATCCGATCGTGCGGGCCAGGTGTCGCCACACCGCGTCGTGGAGTTCCGGAATCCCCTGGGTGACGGTGTAGCCGTTTCGGTCCGCACCGATGGCGGCGATCGCCGCGTCCTTCATGGGCTGCGGCACGGGAAAGTCCGGCTGGCCGATCGAGAGGTTGATCGGGTTCTTGAGCTTGGCGCCCAGGTCGAACACGCGGCGGATGCCCGAGGCGTCGATCGACCGCGCCCGGCGACTGATGAGGGAGTCGATCGCGGCCGGAGGATTCGATGCGTTCGACGCCGTGGCTTGGCCGGTCATGGCTCGTCTCCATGCGGGAGGAACAAGGAAGCACCTCAGGATACCCGCCGTCGTCAAACGACCGCATCGCCAGCAGGGCCGGCGATGCGACTCATTCGCGTTCGAGTTGGGGCCAACGGGACGGAGCCTGTTCCGATCGCCGCGTGGTTCGCGCCGGGCTACTTCTTGGCTGCGCCGCCCTTGGCCGCTGGGGCCTTGGCCGCGGCCGGGGCCTTGGCCGCCTCCGCGGTTCCCTCGCCCTCCTCGCCCTCCGTCTTCTTCTTCTTGCTGACGGTGGCCTTGATGCTTCGGACCTTCAGGAGTCCGAGCGGAGAGTTGGTGGAGGGATCGAATCGCTCCTCCGACGAGAGGCGAGTGATCCGCTCGGCGCGGGTCAGGACGTTCCGGTGCTGGCTCAGGCCGCCCGAGGTGGTCTTCAGGCTGCGGTGGATGCTCATCAGTGACCTCGATCGATTCGGTGGCGTCGATGCTCAGACGCCGCGTGTGGGTTTGCCCTGTCCATCCTGACGTCCGACGACCGGAATGCACATGGCAAGCCGGATTCCCTGCCTCGGGTCGTCAGGATCGACCCTTCGCGGGTCGGTACTGCTCCGGGAAGTAGTCGCCGAGGTCGGTGTTCCCCTTGGCGTGATCCTTCCACTTCCGGCCCACGCTTCGAATGCGGGCCTCGAGTTGCTTGATCGCCTCCGACGACGAGCGATCCGCCGACGTGGCGTAGCCCGGAAGCACGATCACTTTGCGAAGGGAACCATTATGGTCGGGAACGAGGTACGCATCAAGCCCATTGGACCGGAGAAAGGCCACCATGTCGGGCGCCCGGTCGGGATCGGGGTGGGCCAG
>JAGQOG010000449.1 GCA_020427695.1 Phycisphaerales bacterium | reverse complement strand
GAAGGGCACGGGGAGCCGGAAGCACCACCGCGGCATCGTTGTCCGCGACGAGCTCGTCGCCCGCCGTCAGCGAAGCGAGCACGGTGGCGCTTCCCGGGGCGTCGATCGTGACCGTCACCGTTGCCTCCCCCGGCCCCGTCTCGTCGGCGGCGGGAACCGAGAGCGAGCGGGAGAGCACCACCTCCCCGTCGCGCCGCATGGTCGCGGTGGTCTCGGCGGCGACGGACGCGGCGTTCGCCAGGCGCAGAAACACTTCGATCCGGGCCGGATCGTCGTAGCGGCGCTCCGCACTGATCCCGACGATGCCGACATTGACCGGCGGCTGGTCGTGCGGTGGCGCGACCTGTCGAAACCCCGATGCCTGCACCGCGAATCCGCCGGCCCGCTCCGATGGCCGCACACTCCCGTCCGACAGGAGCACGACCATCGGCAAGCCGCCGGTCGCCGACTCGCCGCTGCGGGCGAAGGCGTCGGCCAGGGCCAGCGCCGCGTCGAGGTCCGCCTCCTCGTCGGTCGCGGCCAGGCGACCGAGGGCCTCGCGGAGACGGCGGGAATTGGATTCGAACCCGCTCAGCACTTCGGCCTCAGCGGCGAACGCGATGAGCATGAGTTCCCCACCGTCGGTGCGGGCCATCTCGTCGATGAGTCTCTGCGCCTCGGCGCGGGCACGATCGAGCCGGGTCGGCGCGTCCTTCGCCGCGGCGGCCGCGGAATCGGCGAGCGCGATCGGCGCCCGCATCGACGCGCTTCGATCGATGAGCACAATCGTGCGCCCGGTGGCCAGGTCGGGCGACTCGCGGGCGGGACGGGCCAGGGCCGCGAGCAGGAGCGCCAAGGCGATCAACTGAAGCAGGAGCAGCACCGACCAGCGGGGGCGCCGGAACGGGGCATTGGCGACGAGGTCGGCGGTGGAGGTGATCCACAGGAGCGTGCTGGGAACCCGCAGCGGCCGCCGCCGCAGGCGCAGCATGTAGAGCAGGACCAGGAGCGGCACCGTGATCGCCGCGGCGAGAATCGCAGGGCCTGGTGAGAGAAGGGACATCGTCAGGCTCGATCGGACGAACGCTCCGAGCGGGCGCAGCGAGCGAGAGGGTTCGCCACGATCACGCTCAGCGGATGAACCGCATCCGGCCCAGGTCGGGCACGAACGCCCGTCCGCCCGGATTCAGCGGAAGGGGGGCCGGGAAGTACACCGCCCACGCCTTCCCGAGGAGCAGGTGGCGATTCACGACGAACGGTGTGTCGTCGCCGAGCTGCTGTGCCACCAGCGGATGGGGTCGCCCCCACATGCGGCCGTCGCGCGACGCCGGGCTGTTGTCGCCCAGCATGAAGAACTGGTCGGCGCCCAAGCGCAGCGGGTCCATGGGATCGGTGGCCCGCGCCAGGCCCTCGATGAACGGGCCGTTGCTCTGGAACTGGTCGCTGGGATTGAGGCGCGCCGGCCGGTAGTACAGGTCGCGATCCAAGCGGATCCGGCGCAGGGCCACCGGCGATCCCCGAAACGACCAGTCGACCTTGGGCTGCGTGGGAAACTGCGAGTGCGGATCGCGGACGTACTGCTCCATCGTTCTTCCGTTGAACGCCGACAGCAGCCGTTCCTCCGGACTCCAGTCGTAGTCCAGCTTCACGATCCGCTGGCCGTCGATCCAGATCGAGAGCGACTGGTCGGCGTGCCAGAACTCGACTTCGAAGGAACGGCCGGGTCCCGGGAGGGCGAGCGGGGCGGATTCCTCGCGCGAGATCGAGGGATCCTCGGCGTGGTGCATGGCCACCGTGGCGCGGCCGTCGGCGAGCGTGAAGGTGAAGCGGTGGCGCCGCGTCTCGAGCGTGAGGGTGGTGGCCAGTTGCTGCGGGTCGTCCGCCACGATCGCCGCGGCCACGCGGATGTCGCTCACCGGGAACTGGGTCATCGATCCGCGCAGGACGTTGTACGCGGTCCAGTCGTTGATGGGACGAACGACGTTGTCCCACATGAGTTCCGTGGGATCGGCGGTACTCCACCGGTACACGCGGTCCTTCGTGCTCCAACCCGGGGCACGCCACGGCGCCCCCGGCCACGCCCGGCCGGTCGCCTGCTCGTACCGGTTCAATTCGATCGGGACGAAGTCGGTGTCGTAGACCGCCTGCCAAACCGCCCGCTGCACGTGCTCGGGCTTTCGCTGCACTTGGAACCCGTCCAGACCGGGCGCCGAGGCGGGACCGACGAACACGTCGCCGTCCAGCAGGAGAATCTTCTCGTTGGGCAGCCCGATGAGGCGCTTGATGTAGTTCTGCGTGTCCCCCACGGGATCGGTCGGATTCTTGAACACGACCACGTCGAACCGGCGGGGGTCGAACAGGCTGTAGAGCGTCTTGAGCACCAGAACGCGATCGCCCATGCGCACGTTCGCCCGGAGGGCGCCGGCCGGGATGCCGATCGACGGGTAGTTCACGGTCATCATGGGGTCCGGGAGGTCCAGGCGACGCCGCGGATCGAATTGCGCCCCCGCCTCGCCGAGCGGCCCGGCATCGAACGGATACTCGTATCCCGTGATGGGACTCTCGAAACGCACGTGGGCGCCCATCAGCGTCGGGGCCATCGAACCGGTGGGAATCACGAACCCCTCGAGAACGAATCCTCGGAACGCCATCGCCAGAACGAACGCCACGATCAGCGACTGGAGCGTCTCGACGATGTTGGTGTCCTGGTCGGGGAGGGTGTCGCTGGGCATGGTTCGGATCGTAGCAGGCCCTCGAAGGGTCTCGCCGGTCGTGAGCGATCGTCACGCACCGCTGGTGGGTCCGCCGCCATCGCCGCCGCCATGGTCGGACCCGCCGCCCTCGCCCTTGCCGCGCCGTCGCCCGCGCCTTCGGCGCTTGCGTCGAGGAGGCTTCCGCTCCGATCCGTCGCCACGTTCCTCGGCGCGGCTTCCGCTGCCGCTCGTGCCGTCGCCACCTGCGGGTGGCGACGCGCCTGGTGCGGACTCGCCACGCTCGTCGGCGTCGAGCCGCTGTGCCTTCGCGCGGAACGCATCCTGCTGCTCCTCGCGCGTGCGGCCCTCGGGACGGTCCGATCGCTTCTTCCGCCCGCGGCGGCGCTTCCGCCGCCCTTCGCGGGGCGTCGCGTCCCCCGGACTCGGCGCCGACTCGCGGGCAGCGGTCGCCTCTGCCGGGGGGCCGTCGGCGGGCGGTTGCCCCGACTCGATCTCCGGCGGTGAACCCTCCGCATGCGGCGCCTTGGTCCGCTCGTCGCGTCGTCGATCCCGGCCTCGATCGCCGCCCGGTCCACCGCTGCGATCGCCGCGAGGCGCTCGTTCCGGTCGTCCGCCGCGCCGACGCGGATCGGATCGGCGCGCTGCCTCTTGGGCGCTCATGCCGCGCAGCGGATCGGACGGGGCCTGCCCTGGCTGGGGTGCCGCCTCCGGTGCGCAGAGCTCCTCGACGGGCACGGCCACCTCGCGTCCATCATGCTCCAATCGCACGAGGACGAGCTGCACCAGGATCTTGGTGTCCACGACAAGACCGGGGCCCTCCGGCGTGCCGACGCGGCTCTTCATCCGCGGCAGGCGCGACTTGAGCTCCTCGTAGGTCTGGTCCTCGTAGCGCAGGCAGCACATGAGGCGGCCGCACCGGCCGGAGATCTTGAGCGGATCGAGCGTGGCCTTCTGGACCTTGGCCGACTTCATCGACACCGGCTTGAGCACCTTGAGGAAGTTCTTGCAGCAGCAGTGCTGGCCGCAGCGCTCGTAGTCGGCGACCAGCCGCGCCTCGTCGCGGGCCCCCACCTGCCGCATCTCGATGCGCGACTTGAACTCCGAGGCCAGGGTGCGCACCGCGTCGCGGAAGTCGATGCGTTCCTCGGAGAGATAGAAGACGGTGGTCGTCTCGCCGCCGAAGATGGGCTCGACCTCGACGACCTTGATCGACAGGTTCGCGGCCGCCACGATCGCCCGGGCCTGCCGCAGAAGCTCGGGCTTCCGGCCCTGGATCTGCGACCACTCGTTGAGATCCTCCACGGTCGCGACCCGGAGGATCCGCCCGTGCTCGTGGAACGGGTAGTCCTTTCCTCCCGAGTTGTCGATGAACGCAAGCATTTCCTTGCGGGTGACGCTCTTGCTGCAGCCGGAGTTGCTGCACGTCGTCGTCAGCATCTCCGCGACCTCGGTGCCCCGAACCGTACGGGCGACCAGCTTCGAACCGCAACCGGGCTTGGCATCGCCTTCGTACGGGAACTCCCCCACCAAACGCATGGAGCCGAAGCGGACGACGATGGTGGAGGGCGGCCGAAGCTGGGCGTAGATCTCCTCGTCGGTCAACGCCTCCCGGCGCGTGGGATCGGCGTCGGCTTCGAAGACGGGAAGCGGGAAAATCGACATGGATGCACACCGCTCGACACCGAGGGCAGGACCCAAGGTGTCGCGAAGGGGTCTCGACTGTCGTCAGGAAGTGGGAAGTCCCGGCATCGCCTGACTCGACACAGGGTTCAACGAGCGGTGTTGCTTCGAGTGTACACCACCGGCGGCCCCGGTACCCTTTCGACGTGTCCGCCTCCGGCACCGTCAACTGGTACGGACTGCTCGCAATCCTGGCGATCGGTGTGACGGTGTGGACCTGGAGTCGGTTGGCGAGGCCAGAGGGGGCGGATCGAGGCTCTCTGGCGCTCGTCTACCTGGCGGGTCTGGCCGGCGGCCTCATCGGCGCGAAGATCGCGTTTCTGCTGGCGGAGGGCTGGGCGTACCGCGCCGACTGGTTGGCGCTCCTGACCGGTCGCAGCGTCACGGGCGCGCTCCTCGGCGGGTATCTCGCCGTGGAGGGCGCCAAGCGGCTCCTGGGGATCCGCCAGGCAACCGGGGACTTCTTCGCGATCGTGGTTCCGCTCGGCATCGCCGTCGGTCGCGTCGGTTGTCTCTTGCAGGGGTGCTGTCAGGGCGTCGCCTGCGAACCGCGCTGGTGGACGACCATGGGGGTCGATGGTCTCCCGCACTGGCCTGCCGCCCAGACGGAGCTCGCCTTCAACCTTCTGTTCGTCGCTTGGGCGCTCGTGGCGCAACGGCGGGGTTGGATGCCGGGGAACCGCTTCCACGTCTACCTTGTGGCATATGGACTGTTTCGGCTGGCACACGAGCCGTTCCGCGCCATTCCACCGCTGGCGCCGCGCGTGCTGGGACCGGTGACGGGCTACCAGATCATCTGCGTCGCGATGGTGGTGCTCGGTGCCGTCCGAGGCGTGCAACGGCATCGGCAACGCCGGGATCGAACGGCTCCCGATCCTCCCGTTGCGGCCGCGGGGGCCCTGTCCGGTCGCACCTGACGACTATGCTCTGGGCATGGACTTCTCCCTGGGGTTGGCCTCGGCGCCGCGGCCGCTCAAGACGACGACCAGCCGCTGCCCCCGGTGCCTGGCGGCCATTCCGGCGGAGGTGGTCGAGGCCGACGGACGGATTGTGATGCGCAAGCGATGCTCGGCACACGGGGCGTTCGAGTCGGTGTTGGCGTCCGACCCGGCCCACTATCACCTCGCGCGCGGCGCCGATCGCGGCACCGAGTCCGGGTGCTGCGGATCCGGATGCGGGTGCACGCCAGCACCCGCGGCGGACGCCGGGAGCGAGAAGGCGAACCTATTCGAGTCCCTCTCGACCTGCGTGGCCCTCATCGAGATCGTGGACACCTGCAACCTGACCTGCCCGACCTGCTACGCGTCGAGCCCGTTCGGGGTGGGCGACGACCTGGCCGGTCTGCCCTTCGCCGACTTCGTTGGCCGAGTGAGCGGCGTCCTCGAGCGCAAGGGCACGATCGACATCCTCCAGCTCTCGGGGGGCGAGCCCACGTTGCACCCCGAATTCGAAGCGATCCTCCGGTGGTGCACCGACGAGTCGCGGATCGGCTACACGCTGGTGAACACGAACGGCGTGCGCCTCGCGACCGACGACGCCTTCCGAGCCCGCCTCGGCACGATGCGGCGCGCGGGTGCGAACTTCGAGCTCTACCTGCAGTTCGATGGTCCGCAGGAGGCGGGGCAGCGGGCGCTGCGTGGCGCCGATCTCCGGGCGGTGCGCGAGCGAGCGGCGGACGAGTGCGGTGCCGCCGGCATCCCGACGACCCTGGCCATGACGGTCACGCCGGAGAACCTGCCGCATGTCGGCGAGGCGTTGCAGTGGGGGCTGGCGCGACCGCACGTGCGCGGGATCACCTTCCAGCCGGTGTTCACCAGCGGACGTGTGCCCGAGCGCGAAGCGGTTCCCATCGGTGTGGCCGATGTCGTGGCCGGACTGGTGGCACAGGCACCAGGGCTGGTCGCCGCCGCGGACTTCACGCCGCTGCCCTGCGGCGACCCCAACTGCCACACGATCGGATACCTGCTCCGCACCGACGACGGGCCCGTCGGGCTGAGCCGCCTGGTGGACGTCGCCGCCTTCCAGGACTTCCTTGCCGATCGGCTCGACTATCGGATCGAGGACCTGCTGCGCTGCGGATGCGAAACCGAACCGCTCGGCGAACTAATCAAGTCGCTGGAGCTCGGCCCCGACCGGCCGTACCGGATCTTCATCAAGCCGTTCATGGACGCGTGGACCTTCGATCAGGATCGCATCGACCGTTGCTGCACGCACGTGATCCGTCCCGACGGCCAGCTCGATTCGTTCTGCCGGTACTACCTGCACGGTGGCGCCGCGGCGTATTCGGACCGGGGAACAGTTCCTCTGACGGTCTCGCGTTGAGCGGGAGGCGTGCATGAGCGAGGGCGTTCACGACACCCCAACGCCGGCTCCTTCCGGCCGACCCGAGCGCGATGCACTGGCACCATCCGCGGCGCCGCCGGCGGCCGCGGCGATGTTCAAGGACGACGAGGTTCGTCCAGCGTGTCCGAAGTGCGGCTACGACCTTGTGGGCCTGTCGCTGACAGGTGTCTGTCCGGAGTGCGGCGATCCCTACACCGCCGCCATCGTGCGCCGCGTGAAGCCCTGGCCAGGCTGGGGCTGGGCGCTCGGTCGATTGGGCTGGCCTTTCGTCGCGGTGGTCGGCCTGGACGTCCTGTCGGTCGTGTTCCTCGGCAGCACCCACACGGAAGGACTGTTGATCGCCGTGCAGATGGTCGTCGTTCCGGCCCTAATGCTCGTCGGGGCCGTGTCCACCACGCACGCCTTCGTCCGACTTTGGACGGACTACCGGACCTCCTCGGGACGGCACCCTTCGACCCGGCGCTTGGCGACGAAGCCCGCCGCGATCCTCTGGTTCGTCGGGTACTTCCTCCTGGCCCAGGTGTGTTGGGTCGGTGGGTGCGTGGTGAGCGCGAGCGTTTTCGGCTGACGCGCTGGCCTGCAGGGTGTCGCGATGGCGGCGCGGCGCTCGATGCCGAGCGTCGGCGAGCTACCATTGGCCTCGACGATGGAATCGGCGCCGCCCACCGCTGCTCCGCCGCCGCCGCCCCCGGGAAAACCTCGACGGCACATGCTGGGTGCGCTCTCCCCGATGGTGGTCGTCGTCGGACTCGCCGTGCTGTTCCTCCTCGGCGGGAAGACGAGCCTCAGGCTCGATCGTCCCGCCGACGATGTCGCGGGAGCGTGGTCCTTCGTCGTCCTCGCGGCAGGGACGATCGCACTCGTCGCGATCGGGGCGGTTCGCGTCCGTCGCGCGGGCCGAACGGAATCGCGCGGCATGGTCGTGGCGACGGTCCTGGCGAGCGTTCTGTGGATCGTCCTCTTCCTGATCCTGGCACCGCTGGTGTGGGTCGGCGGTTGTCTCGTGCGCGGGTAGGCGCGCGGGCGATCGCCAGGGCAGGGCGAGGATCAGGCTGGATCAGGCTGGATCAGGCTGGATCAGCGCCGCTCCTTCAGGTCGGTGAGCGTCTTTCGTTTGCGCTGCGAGAAGATCAGGCGGATCGGCACTTCGGAGAAGGGCACCCGCTCGCGGAGCTCGTTCATGAGGTACCGCTCGTACTGCCCTTCGAAGAGCTTGGGGTAGTTCACGACCAGCACGATCGTGGGCGGCGCCACGCCGATCTGGCTGATGTAGAGGATGTTCGCCTTGGTTCCCAGGCGCGAGGTCGGACCGCGCTGGGCCAGGATCTCGTGCACCTGCTCGTTCAGCCGCGCCGTGGACTCCCGGTGGTTCGCCTGCTGGAACAGGTTGAACGCCATCGCCACCGCTTCCTTGAGGCCCTCGCCGGTCTCCGCACTCGTCACGACGATCGGGGCGAAGGACAGTCCCGGCAGCTCCTGGCCGATGTAGTCGAGGTACTGCTCGGGGTTGAGCTTGTCGGCGACCTTGTCCCACTTGTTGATGACGATCACCGTGGGCTTGAACTGGGCCAGCAGCTCCTGGGCCAGCTTCTTGTCGACTTGGGTGATCTCCTCGGTGGCGTCGATCAGGAGAAGGGCGACGTCGGCGCGGCGGATCGAACGCAGCATGCGGTGGTGGGCGTACCACTCGATGTCGTCGGCGAAGCTCTTGCGCTTCCGCACGCCCGCGGTGTCGATGGCCAGGAGCGATCGTCCTTCGATCTGGAACCGCACGTCCACGGAGTCGCGGGTGGTTCCGGCGATCTCCGACACGATCACCCGCGGCTCGCCCGCGAGGGCGTTGACCAGCGTGCTCTTGCCGGCGTTGCGCCGGCCGACGATCGCGAGCTTCATCTCCGCCGGCTCGTCGGTCTCGTCGGCGCCTTCGTTCTCCGGAAGCCTCGCGCGGATGGCCGCGTGCAGATGCCGCATGCTCCAGCCGCTGAGCGCCGAAACGCCGACCGGATCGCCGAGGCCGAGGTTCGAGGCCTCGAGCGCATGGGCGCTCCAGCTCTCGTCGTCCACCTTGTTGGCCACCATGAGCACGCGGTCGGCGCAACCGGTCTTGCGCAGCAGCGCGGCCACCGTCTCGTCGAGGGGAGTGATCCCGTCCTGCGCGTCGATGACGAACAGGATGAGCTGCGCCCGTTCGGTCGCCACCCGGATCTGGTACTCGATGTCGGCGGTCAGCGACGAGAGATCGAATCCCGCGTCGTCGTGCCGCTGACCCTCCGCCGTGTAGACACCGTAGCCGCCGGTGTCGATGAACTCGACGAGCCGGACCGGCCGCTCAACGCTGGGATCGTCCTCCCGGCGGTCGTCCTCCCGGCGGTCGTCATCGGCGAGTTCGACGATCGCCGTCACCCGGTCGCGGGTGACCCCGGGCGTGGGATCGACGATCGAGATGCGACGACCGGCCAGCCGGTTGAGCAGGCTCGACTTGCCGACGTTGGGCCGTCCGACGATGGCGACCTTGGGCAGGGGCATGGCCGCGATTGTAGGTGGCCGCGATTGCAGGCGGCACGGCTCCGTCAAGCGCCGGCCGCGATGGCCGATGGCGGACCGTCCGGTGCCGCACCCGGCCGGCGGTCAGCCCGCGCGTGTCGGGACCGCCGAGTCTGGCGAATCGGACTCCGAGCCGAGAACCGAGCCCGGTTCCTCGCCGGAGCCCGCCTCGCCGCCGCCGCCGAGGGCCTTGTAGACCGCAACGAGCGCCGTGGTCACGTCTTGCTGGCTGCTGGCAAGCTCGTCCTCCGCCAGGAGGAGGTTGCGCTCCGCGGTCAGCACGCTGAGGAAGTCGCCGATCCCCCGTTCGTAGCGTTCCTTCGAGAGCGCCAGCGCCCGCTGGTTCGCGTCCACCGCCTGCTCGATGGAAGTGATGCGCTCGCGTTCCGTGCGATGCCGCAACAGCGACCGCTCGACCTCCTCGAAGGCCAGGAGCACCTGCCGCTGGTAGTCGAGCATCGTCTCCTGGAAGCGGGCGTCCTGCACCTCGATGTTGGATCGGATCCGGCCGCCATCGAAGATGCGCCACGTGACGCTTGGTCCGATTCCCCATTCGAAGCTCGACGTGCCGAACAGCTTCCCCGCGTCCTCGGCCGACCAGCCGACGTTGCCGAGGAGAAACACGCGGGGATAGAGGTCCGCCTCGGCCACGCCGATCTGGGCGCACGCCGCCGCGGCGACGCGCTCCGCCCGACGAAGATCCGGTCGGCGCACCAGGAGATCCGCGGGCCGTCCGGGATCGATGGTGGACGGACCCGTGGGGATCGGCTGCGTGGCCACGAGCGCCGGGACCGTGCGTTCGGGATTCTCGCCGAGCAGCACGCCGATGCGGTACATCGCCGCCCGCTCGCCCTCGACGAGAAGGGGGATCGCGCTGTCCGTTGCGGCAAGCTGCGCCTCGGCCTGGGCCACGTCGAGTTCGCTGGTCAGGCCCGCGTTGAAGCGCGTCTGGGTGAGACCGAGCGTGTCCGCCTGCAGGTCGCGGTTCTGGCGGGCATACTCCAGTCGAAGCTGGAAGCCGCGCAGCTCGACGTAGTTCCGGGCGACCTCCGCGAGCAGGGAGACCAGGACGTCGCGCCGCGCTTCGATCGAGGCCTGCACCGTGGCGTCCGCCGATTCGACGGCCCGCCGCACGCGTCCCGCGACGTCCAGTTCCCAGGTGGCGTCGAAGCCCACGCGGAAGTAGTCCCGGCCCCCGTCCGGTTGCGATGGAATTCCGCTGCCGGTGGCGCTGCTCGGCCGGACGCGGGCGTAGTCGCCGGCGGCGTTCACTTGCGGCTTGTCCTCCGACGCCACGACGCCGCGTTGGGCCTTCGCCTCGCGGACGCGTTCTTCGGCGATGGCGAGATCGAGGTTGCCCGCCACGGCGCGGTCCGCAAGGTCGTCGAGGACGGGATCGCCGAGCAGGCGCCACCAGGAGGCGAGCGACGCGGGATCGAGGGCCGCGTTTGGAGCATCGCCCGATTCGGCGAACGTGCTCGGCGCATCCACCGTGGGCGCCACGAAGTCGGGCCCCACGGTGCAGCCGGCAACGAGGACACCGGCGCCCGCGACGAGCGCGAACCGGGCGCGGCTCACGACGCGCCTCCACGGGCACCGGCGGAGGGATTCGCGACCGGCTCGGGCGCCGGCGTGGCACTGGTCTTCTCCAGGGGATCCGCTTCGATGTACACGTCCATCAACTGGCCCACGTACACGGGCAGCGCGCTGCGGTCGAAGGCGTAGATGACCTGGAGCACGCGTGTGTCCACCCGCTCCGTCGAGTCGCCGGTGAGCGATCGCTTGGGCACGACGAACGGCTCGAAGCGAACGAACGTGACCGGCGTGGACAGGCTGGTGTTCCCGCGGAGGAACGTGCGGGCCGGCGCGTTCGCCTTGACCCGCCATGCGTCGTTCTCGTCCACGTCCACTCGGATGTGGAGGACATCAACCGCGCCAACCATCACCTGGGGCGTGGCGGCGGCCCCGGCGACGGCGAACTCGCCGGCCCGGACGTTGACCTGGAGCACCTCGCCATCGACGGGGGAACGCACCACCAGCCGATCGAGTTCGGTTCGCACGCGCTCCACTTCGGCCTTGGCGGAATCGACTGCCACCTGGGCGATGGCGAGATCCGGCGCCCACGCTCCGGCCTTGATCGCCGTCAGGTTGGCCTCCGCGGCCTGGACCTGGGCCTTGGCGAGCGATACGGCGTAGCGCCGCCGGTCGAGTTCGTCGCGGGCGACGGCACGGGGGTCGTTCACCGATTCCCACATGCTCAGGCGCGACTGCGCGTCGTCGAGTGCGGCCTGCGCCTCGGCGACCTTGGCCACCAAGGGCGCCACGTCCTCCGGCCGCGGCAGATCGCGGAGCCGCTGGAGGTCGGCCTCCGCCGCCAGCACCTTCGCGTTGGAGATCGCCAACTCGGCAGTCAGCTCCCGTGCGTCGAGCCGGAAGAGTGGATCGCCCTTCCGCACCGACTGTCCAGGCTCGACCTCCACCGAAGTCACCACGCCGGGAACCGGCGTGCCCACGGCGATGTTGCGACTGCTCGCCTCGACGATGCCCGAGCCGGCGACGTACGACTCGAACGGCGGGCTGGCGGGATCGGCGACGGGAAGCGCCATGGGGGCCGGCCGCCGACTGTCGAAGGAGCGGGTGATCGCGAAGGCGAGACCGGCGACGGCGATGAGCGTGACGATGTAGCGCACGAACATGCGGGTTCCCTCAGGACACGGGGGTTCGGAGCTGGTCGGGCGAAGTGACGATCCGCTCGATGTGCCCGTCGTCCATGCGGGCGATGCGATCGGCGAAGCCAAAGATGCGGGCGTCGTGGGTGACGATGACGAGGGAGCGGTCGGGGCGCACCGCGACTTCGCGGAGCAGTTCCATGACCTGCTGGCCGGTGTCGTGGTCGAGGGCGCTGGTCGGCTCGTCGCACACGATGATCCGGGGCTCGTGGGCGAGGGCGCGGGCGATCGCCACCCGCTGCTGCTGTCCGCCGGAGAGCTGCGCCGGAAGGGACCGCGTGCGGTCGCCGAGTCCGACGCGCGCAAGCAACTCCCTGCCCTTGCGGACGGCGGCGGTGCGCCCGACGCCGTTGAGCATGAGGGGAACGGCGACGTTCTCGGCGGCGGTCAGCGCCGGGAGGAGGTTGAACTGCTGGAACACGAAGCCCACGTTTCGGCCTCGGAACTTCGTTCGCCTCCGGCCGCGCAAACGGCGCAGATTCTCGCCGAGAACGCTGCAGTCGCCGTCCGTCTGATCGAGGATGCCCGCCATCACCGAGATGAGCGTGGTCTTGCCGCACCCCGAGGGACCGATCAGCATGAGAAGCTCGCCGAGACGCACCTCCAGGTCGATGCCGCGCAGGGCGCGCACCTCGGAGGCGCCGCGACCGTAGTTCTTGGTCACGCCTCGGCAGAGGATGGCGGTGGAGGAGGACATGGCGTGGTGGTGTGGACGGTGGAGCGATCGATGCGGGAGCGGTCGGGCGTGGTGGTGCCGCGGCGCGTCACTTGAAGACGACGGCCGGCTCGAGGAAGACGACCTTCCACATGCTCACGACGGCGGAGAGGGTGCAGATGACGCCCACCGCGAGCGCGGAGACAACCAGCGTCTGGGGCAGCAGGAGGAACGCCAGCTCGGACCTCCCGGCGGTGCTTCCGAAGAGCGTGGCGGCACCGACGCCGAGGCCGTAGCCGACGAAGCCCACGACCGTGGCCTGCAGCAGGATCATGCGGAGGAGGAGGAGGTTCGTTGCGCCCATCGCCTTGAGGGCGCCGAATTGGCGGATGTTGTCGAGGGTGAAGTTGTAGAAGGTCTGGCCCGCGATCACCGTTCCCACGATGAAGCCGAGAAGCGTCGAGATGCCGAAGTTGATCGGGATCCCGGTGTACTTGAGGAAGTAGGTGACCGTCAGCCACTTGAACTCCGGCGCCGTGTAGGCCGCGAGACCCGTGCGGGTGCGGATGCGTTCGGCCGCCTCGTCGGCGGAGATCCCGGGTGCCGGCTGCGCAAGAATGAACGAGAGCAGCTTGCGCTCCCGGGGAGCGAAGGCGGTGGCGCGGGAGTAGGTCGTGTAGACGACGGGCTGGCTCTGGAAGGTGCGGGAGACGCGGGCGATTCCGACCACCACGGCGCGGTGGTCGTTGAGCTCGAGGGTGTCACCGACCCGCAGCGGCTGGGGCTTCCCGCCCGGGACCGCGGGCGGCTTGGCAAGCTTCCCGTTCGCGCCGACCTCGTCCACGATCACCGACTCGGCGCGGCGCAGGTCCTCGAGCCGGCCCTCGACCATCTCGGGAGGGCCGCCGATCAGCGTCGCGTCGTCGAGACCGACCACAATGCAGTTCTGGAACGCGCCGTTCGAGAGTCGCGCCTTGAGCAGGCCCTTGTAGAGCGGTACGGCCCATTCGACGCCTTCGACACCGCGCACGCGCAGGAGCTCGGTGTCCTGCATCGGCTTGACGTCGTCGATGAACTGCACCTTGGGGTCCATCACCCAGATCTGCGGCAGGCTCGTATCGGTGATGAAGCCGAAGGTGCGCGACATGAGGCCCACGAAGATCGACATCTGCTGCGTCATGAGGAGCGCCGCGAAGGTGAGCCCGATCACGATGCCGATGTACTTGGCCCGATCGCCCATGAGGATGCGGATCGCGAAGACGTTCACGGCTGGTCGCTCCGATGGCGTGCGGATCCGATGTCCATCTTGCTTGCGCCGGAGGCCCCGCCGGCGTCCCCCTTGGTGTCATCGCTCGCGCGAATGCCCGCGAGTGAGAACGCGGTGATGTGCTGGGCCAGCGCCTCGACCTCGTCGGAGCCGTAGCGGCCCGGCACCAGGCGCTCGATCACCGGGCGGGCCATGCGGTAGAAGAGGCATTGGGCCACGATCGACATTGCATGGAGCCGGACGGACTCGAGTGACGCCTGGGGCCCCATCAGCTCGTGGAGGACTTGGCCGAGGTCGGCGAAGTGCCCTGTGATCGAGTCTCGTACGAGCTCGTCGAGGGCGGGGGTCGGATCCGCCATCTCCCGGATCATGAGTCGGCCATGCCACGCCGGTCGGCCCGGCGCGAGCATGCGCAGGAGGAAGCTCCGGATGAACGCACGGAGCCGTTCCTCGGGGGGATCGGTGGGGTCGGTGTCGAGGAAGATCGGGAACTCGTCGTGCGAGCGGCGATGGGCATCGCGGAGGACCGCTGCATACAGGTGCCGCTTGCCGCCGAAGTGGTAGTTGACCGCGGCGATGTTGGCCCCGGCCCGGTTGCAGATCTGGCGGATGGTGGCTTGGCGGAACCCGCGCTCCGCGAAGACCTGGCCGGCAGCTTCGATGAGTCGTTCGCGCGTCTGGGCGCTGCTCGACCCGGCGGCACTGTTCTGATCCGCCGCCGCAGCACCGATCGTCTCGGGCGTGGCATCCAGGGCGGGTCCAGCCGACATCGACTGGCCGGACGAGCGTGGGCGGAGATTGGATCGCGGCGTCGAGGTCATCGAATCAAACCACAGTTTCAAACAACTGTATGGTTCGCAAGGGCACGAGGTTCGGATGCAGCGACGAGGGGCCTTTCGCCCGGATCCCCGGATCTCCCCCAAGAGCCGCTCACGAGCCGGTCAAGTGCTGTCCAAGGCCGCAAGCGGGCAAGAACCGTGTTTTCGACGCAGCGAACGCAGTGTTCCCCAGACTCCCAGACTTTGGCCATGCACTTTCGATCTGCGGGCCCCGACTTTGGCCATGCGACTTCGACTTTGGCCATGCACTTTCCTTCGTTCCCTTCGGTCCTTCGCCGTATTCGCCGTATTCCGGCCATGCATGCTCGGGCTCGAACCCCGCGACTTGGATCCGGGCCCTGGATGGTGGACCCGCACCTCACAAGGGCATCGGGCGATCGCCGAGTACCGCCGCCGCCCTCGAGACGTGGAACGTACGTATTCGGACCTCCCGCTCCGTACCATTCCGCCATGAGCCGACCCGTCAACCGTCCCGCCTTCTCCAGCAATGCCTGGCCCGACCGCGTTCTCGATCGTCGATCGGCACTCCGCGCCGCCTTGGCCGGGTTGGCGGCCGTCGGTGCGGCACCCAGTCTGCTGGCTGGCCAGGCGCCGGCGGCCAAGGCGGAACCCCCTGTGCCCCGATTTCGCATCTCCCTTGCCCAGTGGTCGCTCCACCGCGCCCTTCGTGCCGGAACCATCGACCCCCTGGACTTCCCGGCCATCGCGATCCGCGACTACGGCATCGGAGCCGTCGAGTACGTGAACCAGTTCTACATGGCCAAGACCGGCGACACCGCGTACTTCGCGGAGCTCCGCAAGCGGGCGGACGACGCGGGGGTCAAGAGCCTCCTCATCATGTGCGACGGAATCGGCGAACTCGGAGATCCGGACGGCGTCAGGCGCACCAAGGCCGTCGAAGGCCACTATCCCTGGGTCGAACACGCCAAGACGCTCGGTTGCCACTCCATTCGCGTGAACGCCGCGAGCTCAGGCACGTGGGACGAGCAGCGCGACCTTGCCGCGGACGGGCTGCGGCGGCTGACCGTCTTCGCGGCCGAGCGCGATCTCAACGTCATCGTCGAGAACCATGGCGGCATCTCCTCCAACGGAAAGTGGCTCGCAGAGACGATTCGCAAGGTGGACCACCCCCGCTGCGGCACGCTGCCCGACTTCGGGAACTTCAACCTCGGCGGCGGCAAGACATACGACCGCTACGAGGGCGTGGCCGAGATGATGCCCTTCGCCAAGGCGGTCAGCGCCAAGAGCATGGATTTCGACGAGCAGGGATACGAGACGACGATCGACTATCCGCGCATGATCGCGATCGTGCTCGCCGCGGGATACCACGGCCATCTCGGGATCGAGTACGAAGGCGATCGACTGAGCGAGCCCGAAGGAATCCGGGCGACGAAGCGGCTGCTCGAGAAGCTGGAAGTGGTTTCCTAGACGGAACAGGCGGCATGAGGAAGGGCGACGAGCGGTTCGAGGTGCCGGAAGCCACGCTTCCCTCGGCCGAGGATGCGTCGCGTGCCTCGAACACGAGACCGCTCGGTGCCGGACGGTCGCCAGAGCGCCTCGAGGGCCTTGGCCTGGCGCTCGGTATTGGCCTGCTGATGCTGGTCGATGTGGTGATCGTGGTGGTCCTCATGCGCGGAAGCGGTCACGTGGCCCTCGTGGTCCCCTTGGTGCTGGTGATTCCGCTCGCGTTCGTCTGGCTCCTGATGCGGCTTCTCTGGCGCCCGCTGATCCGGCGATTCCCCGCGCAGCCGGTGGCGCCCAATGCGACGCGGCGTTCGTTCCAGTCCGCGCGACTGGGACTGCTGGGCGGCTTCAACAACTGCCTGGTGATCGAGTCCGATGCGGACCACGTGCACCTGCGGCTGATGCTGCCCTTCGGCTGGATGGCGCCGGGAACGGCGAGCATTCCCCGCGCGAAGCTCGACGCACTCGCGCGGCACCGGTTCTTCGGCGACCATCTCGTGGGGCAGATCGACGGCCTTCGCGTGTTTCTCCCGGCATGGGTGGGTCGAGCGGCGGGTGCGGAGCGGTCTCTCGACGGCACCACGGTTGCTCCCGGAAGAGGGCGCGGCGAGGATCTTCGACGATGACCGACTCCTCCGTGCGCGAACGTGTCCTGGTCACCGGTGCCTCGGCGGGCATCGGGCTCGAGCTTGCCCGGTGCTTTGCGGCGGACGGGTCCGACCTCGTGCTCGTGGCTCGCCGCGCCGATCGGCTCGACGAGCTGGCGGCAGCGCTGCGAGAGGCCCACGGCGGCGACGTGCGCACGGTCGCCGTCGATCTCGCGACCAGCCGTGGCACCGACGAGTTGATGCAGCAGCTCGGGGATCAGAAGCTCCGCGTGGACATCCTCGCGAACAATGCCGGATTCGGTGCCCGCGGACCGTTCATCGAACTCGACCTCGAGCGCCAGCTCGAGATGATCCGGTTGAACGTGGTGGCGCTGGTCGAGCTGACCGGCCGACTCCTGCCGGCGATGGTCGAGCATGGTCGCGGCGGCGTGCTCAACGTGGCGTCGGTCGCCGCCTTCCAGCCGGGACCGCGGATGGCGATGTACTACGCCACCAAGGCGATGGTGCTCTCCTTCTCGGAGGCGCTGCACGAAGAGCTGCGCGGGACGCCGATCCACGTGTCGTGCCTCTGTCCAGGCCCGACGGCGTCGGAGTTCTCCGACGTGGCCGGCATGCGCGGCTCGCGCATGTTCCAAGGGGGCGTCATGTCCGCCGAGGCGGTGGCCCGCGCCGGCGTTCGCGGCCTGCGGCGGAACCGCGCCATCGTCATCCCCGGCCTGGCGAACAAGGTGATCCCACAACTCGAGCGGTTCGTGCCGCGGCGACTGGTCCGGTGGGTGGCCGCGAGGATGCAGTAGGGAACGACGGGGCAACCAGGCATCGAGGCATCGAGGCATCAAGGGATCGAGGGTTCCCGAAACGGGTGCCACGGCCGTCTCGGCCGTGCGGTCGATCACAAGCGCCCGGTCGGCACGGCCGGAACGGCCGTGGCACCCAGTCCACAATCCTCAGCGCCTTGATGCCTTGATGCCTTGATGCCTCCTGTCCTTTTCCCTTGACTTCCCCCATCCACACTGTACTAATACACTCATACACCATGCCCGCCGGCTTCATCCTCGATCCCGAGAGCGCCGTCCCGATCTTTCGCCAGATCGTCGATGGCCTTCGCGCCTCGGTGGCGCGGGGGGCCGTGGCGCCGGGTGAACTGCTGCCGAGCGTGCGCACGCTGGCCGAGGAGCTCGGGGTGAACCCCAACACCGTTCACCGCGCGTTCGCGGAGCTCGAGCGCGAGGGACTGGTGGCGGGCGAGCGCGGGCGAGGCATGGTGGTGCGGGGAGGCACGCGCCAGTCGGCGCGATCGAGCGGGGAGGAGGCGGTCCTGGCCCGGTTGGCGGACGCGGTGCGCCACGCCCGGTCGCTGGGCCTCTCGGACGATCGGTTCCAGTCGCTCCTGCGCCGGGCGCAGCGGCTGGCGGGGGAGCGGTCGGCGCAGGAGAGCAGCGATGAAGCCTAGCGACACCCTCGATCGCTCTCCGTTCGGCATCGCCTGCAAGGGTGTGCAGGTGCGTTTCGGCGCCACGCACGCCTTGGACGGGCTCGATCTCACCATCGAGCCCGGCAACGCGGTGGGCCTGGTCGGGCGCAACGGCGCCGGGAAGAGCACCCTCTTCCGCGCCATCATCGGAGTCGAGCCTCTCCGGGGGGGCTCGATCTCCGCGATTCCCAAGCCGCTGCCGTTGCCCGAGCTCCTCGCCCGCAGCGGCTTCGTGCCCGACCAGCTCTCCGCGTACGACTGGATGACCGTTGGCAAGGCGATCGAGTTCGTGGCGGCGTTGCGGCCCGGCTTCGACACCGCATGGTGCGATGAGCTCGTGCGCGAACTGGGCCTCGACCGCACCAAGCGCATTCCCAAGCTCTCGCGCGGCATGCAGGCGCGGCTGGCATTCGTCCTCGGCGTGTCCCATCGCCCGGGCCTGCTCCTTCTCGACGAGCCACTGCTCGGCGTGGATGCGGTGTCGCACGACGCGATCCTCGGCATGTTGGCGCGGCTGCGCGTCGAGCAGGACTGTTCGATCCTCGTCGCCTCGCACGCCATGGGCGATCTCGCCCGCATCACGGATCGCATCGCGTTCATCGATCGCGGACGGATCATCGAAGAGGCCGCGACCGACGATCTGGCGGCACACACCAAGCGACTGGTCATTCGTCCCGAGCCGGCGTCGTTCGTGGCCCCGCCCGAGGCCGTGCACGTCACGCGCCAGGACGGCGCGATGGTGATGACCGTCCGGGGCTTCACCCGCGAGCTCCTCGATCGCGTGCGCGGATGGGTGCCGGAAGGACAAGTGGACGTGGTGGATCTCACGATCGCCGAGGCGTGCGCGGACCGCATGCGGGCCATGGAGGCAACGGCATGACCGGACTCCTCGCCAAGGACCTGCGCCTCTCGCTCGACACGCTGCGGCCGTGGGCGCTGACGGTCGTTGGAGTGATCGTGGCGGCGTTTCTTCTTCGACAGCTCCCCGAGTCGATGCTCCCGGCGCTCCTCGCCCAACTTTCGCTTCCCGACCTGCTCTCCGTGTTCGCGGTGGCGATCGGCGGCAGTGCGGTCGTCGTTTCGGCATGGTCGACCGCAGCCATCGTGCAAGGCGATCAGGCGCACGGCGGCGAACTCCTCGTCGCCTCGCTCCCCGTGGCGCCAGTTGAGCGAGCGGCTTCGAAGCTGCTGGTCATGGGGATCGCCGTGCTCGTGCCGGCCGCGACGGCCACGACGGCCTTCGCATTGGCCCGCACCACTCGGCCTGTGGTCGAAACGGGATGGCCCCTGTCGATCGCCATGTGGGGCCTCGGGATTTCGGCGGTGGGGGCCGGCCTGGCCATGCCGTGGGCGCTCTTGGTGCGAGGCTCCTCGAAGGCCGTCTTCCTCGCCCTGCTTGCCGGAACAACGGACGGCGTCGCGGGCGCGCTGGGGGCCTGGTTCGTGCATCGCCAGCTTGTGGCGGATGCCACCGCAGCGTTCCCGGAACCCGAGCGCAGCTTCATGTACATGGCAGACCTGGCTTTGGCGGGGGAACGGGCTCGTCTGGTGGCGGCGGCCGCTGCGGTCGGCGTCGCGGCACTCATTGGGCTCCTGATGGGGGTGGCGGCGATCGGACGATGCGGTGTGCGACGGTGGATCCCTTGGGCCCTTGTTGGGGCTCTCGTCGTCGCCTTCGCGGCCGGGCTTGTTGCCGCACGATCGGCGGTCGAGCACGACGAGGCGTTCTGGCACTCGCGCACCGGCACGGTCATGCGCGCATCGCTTCTCGACGATGCCGAGTTGGCCAAGGAGATCGGTCGCTGGGATGAGGCACGGCGGCGGAACATCTGGACGGTGCCGACTGAGCTCGAGACCTTCGCGGAGGAGGGCGGGCGCCGGATGGCCGCAGCGCCGCCGTCGGCGCGGGCGGGAAACCCGATCCTGAAGGCGCTGGTGGCCGCTCAGGAAGGAGCGTCGCGCGACCTCGCCGAGCCGGGCATTGTCCTCCTGCCCGCTGGTGACGAGAGTCGCCGCGCAGCGGCCCTCGACGGCGTGATCCGCTTCCCGGAGTCGACCTGGATGCGATGGATCCTGTCGCGCGAGCTGGCGCGACTCCCGGGCGCACCGCCAAGCGATCCGGAGCTCGACAACCTCTTTCCACGATTGATCCTCGGCCCCAGTCCCGCGAAGGCGGTATGGAACGAGTTCTTCACCAGTCGGCGACAAGCCATCTCGGCAGCACTCCTCACGCAGCTCGAGTGGGCGCGTGGACATGGCGACCTTGACCCTGCGAGGGTCGACCAGGCGATCGATCTCCTGAGGAGCGAACCGGAACTGGATGCGGCCGGCCGCGATGCGGGTTCGGGGCCGGTCGCTCCGCGCCGGATCGGCGACCCGTCCGCAGGAGGACCGCGATGAGTGCGCTCCTGGCCAAGGAGTTCCGTCTCTCCCTCGACGTGCTGCGACCGTGGGCGCTGGTGGTCGTTGGCGCGATCATCTTCGCGCTCGTTGCGCGGCGATTGCCCGAGTCGATTCTCCCGGTCGCGATGGCGCAGCTCACGATTGGGGACCTGATGTCCGCGTTCGCGGTGGCGGTCGGGGGCAGCGCGGTCATCGTCTCGGCGTGGTCGGCCGCGGCGATCCTCCAGGGAGACCAATCGCATGGGGCCGCGCTGCTGGCGGCATCCCTTCCGGTGGCGCCGCGTGAACTGGCGGCATCAAAGGTGCTGGTCCTCGCCTTTGCGGTCCTCGTGCCCGCGGTAGCCGCGACTGTGGCCTTCGCTCTCGCCCGCGCCGCCAATCCAGTGGCGGAGTCAAGCTCACCGCTTTCGATCGGGCTGTTTGCCGTCCTGATCTCTGCTGCTGGCGCCGGACTGGCGATGCCTTGGGCGCTCCTCGTGCGCGGATCCTCGAAGGTCGTGTTCCTTGCGATGTCTGCCGCGATCGCCTTCGGCGCGGCCGGCGCGCTCGGCGCCTCGATCATCCACCTGCGGCTGGTCCGTGCAGCAGTCAAGGTCTTCGCCGAGCCCGGGCAAGACGCGATGGGTACGGCACCGTTGGCGCTGGCGGGGGAACGGGCTCGGCTGGTGGCGATCGCGGCTGGGATCGGAGTGGCGGCGCTCATCGGGCTGGTGATTGGTGTGGCGGCCATTGGTCGATCGAATGTGCGGCGTTGGATCCCTTGGGCACTCGTGGCCGCACTCGCCGCGGCGTTTGGCGTCGGCATCGCCGCGGCCCGGATCGCGATCGATCGCGACGAGGCATTCTGGCGATCGGGCACCGGAACGCTGATGCGAGCGTCGCGGCTCGACGACACCGCGCTCGCCCAAGAGATCCGTAGTTGGGACGCGGCGCGCCGGAGGAACATGTGGGCGGTGCCGGGCGACCTTGCAACCTTCGCCGAGGAGGGCGCACGTCGGATGTCGGTCCTGTCGCCGTCCATGCGAGCCTCGAGTCCGGTGCTGCAGGCACTGGTGGCCGCCCAGGCGGGAGCGTCGCGCGACTTGGCCGAGTGCGGCGTACTCCTGCTGCCATCGGGCGACAAGAGCCGACGCGACGCGGCCTTGGACGGCGTCATCCGTTTCCCGGAGTCAACCTGGATGCAGTGGATCCTGTCTCGCGAGCTCGCGCTGCTGCCCGGGGCGCCGCCGAGCGACCGTGACGACAGCAGCGTGGATGTGCAGCGGCTGCGCGGTTGGGGGCCGATAAGGGCCGAATGGAAAGACCCATTCCGAATCGAACGGCGCCGATCCATCAGCGCGGCGCTCCTGGTTCAGCTCGAGTGGTGGCTCGAGCACGGCGAACTTGACCGGACAGACGTCCAGCAGGCCATCGCCCGATTGCGGAGCGAACAGCCATGAGTGCACTGCTGGCCAAGGACCTGCGTCTCTCGGCCGACGTGCTCCGGCCGTGGATCCTGACGGTCGTGGGCTTCCTGCTCGGCGCACTGGTCGTCCTCCGACTTCCGGACACCGTCCTTCCCGAGGCGCTGGTGCGCTTCACCACGGCCGATCTGCTGGCGTTCGTGGCACTCGCCACCGGCGCAAGCGGCCTTGTGCTCTCGGCGTGGGCGGCGGCGGCGATCGTGCAGGGTGATCGCGGCCACGGCGCCGAGCTCCTGGCCGCGTCGCTCCCCCTTTCGGGTTGGCGGCGTGCGCTGTCGAAGGGTGTTGTCCTCGTGGCGGCGCTGGCGGTGCCCGTGGCCGTCGCGACCATCGCGTACGTCGCGAGCGGCTGGCTCCAGTCGATGCCTGGGACGTTGCGCCCGCTTTGGACAGCGCAGTTTGCGCTCCTGGCGTCGCTGGCTGGGGCGGGCTTTGCCGTTCCGTTCGCACTGCTGCTGCGCGGCGCGTGGAAGGTAGTCGTGTTGGCGATCGTCAGCGCCATCGTCGCGGCCGGACTGTCGATTCTCGGGGCGTCACTGGTCACCGGTTGGTTCACCAGCCTGGTGAACACGGCGCGAAATGCAGCGATCGACCAATACATCCCGGCCTTCCGCGCCGATCGGATCCACGCGATCGGTCTCTCCTTCGGGCTCGCCGGCGCAGCGACGATCGGCTTGCTGGGCGGATTGATCGGTGTCGCCCGACCGCCAGGTCGCCGCCTGGCCGGGCTGACGCTTGCCGCGGCGCCCGTGGCTGCCTTCCTGTTGAGCACATTCGCCGCCCGTGTCGCGATTGCCCGGGACCAGGTGTTCTGGTCGTCGTCCTTTGGCGAGGTGCTGTTGGCGCACGAGGCGCCGGATGCGGTCATCGCGCAAGCGATCCTCGATTGGGGCGCGGCCGCCCGCGCGACGCCACGGACTCGGGGGGGCAGTTGGGCGGAGGTGCAGGAGGGCCGGCGGCGCGTTGCCGAGATGCCCGAGGCCGAGCGTGGCGGGAGTCCCATCATGCAGGCGATCCTCTCGGTCCAGGATTATTCGACGCCCCAGTGGGCGGTCAGCAGCCTCAGCATGCTGCCGAGAAGGGACCGCAGGCTGCGGGCAGCAGCGCTCGAGAACATGCTGCGCTATCCGGACGAGCCGTACTTCCGTTCGGTCCTGTCATACGAGATCGCCGGATTGACGGATTCTGTGGGATATTGGATGCCGGACCGGCGCATCGATCCAAGGACCGAGCCTGAGGCGTGGCGCGAGGCACAGCGTGCCTTCGACGGGCAGCTCGTCAAGCAGCTCGAATGGCTCCGCGATCGGGGCGAGCTCGATCCGGCCGAGATCGACCGGGCGATCGAGTTGCTGCGGACGGAGTGAGGGCGCCAAACCAGTGTGCCACTGATTGGCGCAGCGCAGCGAAGCCAGTCAGCGCGGTGTCGAACGCCCACCAGGCCTACGGATCGGTCGCGAACGGTCCGTGGACCTCCGGATGGTCGTTGGCCTGGCGACGTTTGTGACCGATGTGATGGCGGTTGGATGTTCGACACCGCACTGACTGCCCCACAGCAGGGCAGTCAGTGGCACACAGCGCAGAGATCGGCTGTCGGTCGTGTTCGGCGCGATCAGATCGGTCGACGGCGCAAGAATTCGAGATTTCCTGTCAGTCGGCGCGGGTGCACCACGCCTGTCGACGGAGACCACGGCGATCGTCGCCGTTCCACGATTTCTCAGAACGACACCCGACGCCGATGGGCGTCCGCGCGATCGGTGCAGCGACACCGGTTCGCCACCCCACCAGGAGAGTCCCGTGAACCGAATCACCCGTCCGATCCTCACTCTTGTCGCCTCCGCCGCAACCGCCGCCGCGTCAACCACCGTCGTCGCTGGCGTCTGTCCGACCGGCCAGAGCTGCTTCAGTCCCAGCGGCGACCCCGGCTGCAATCTCGCGTCGTGCTGCACCACGATCTGCGATCAGGATCCCTTCTGTTGCGATACGGCCTGGGACCAGATCTGCGTCGGCGAGGCCCTCGAGACGTGCGCCGGTTGCGGAGAGGAGGGGGCCGGGAGCTGCGTCGAGTTCAACGGCACCGCCGGATGCGAGTCCGCGGCCTGCTGCGAGCTGGTCTGCGACGTCGATCCGTTCTGCTGCAGCAACTTCTGGGACGCGATCTGCGGCGAAGAGGGCGTGTCGCTGTGCACCGGTTGCGGCGGTGTGATCTCCGGCTCCTGCTGGGAGGCCAACGGCACCGTGGCGTGCAACGACGCCGAGTGCTGCGAGGCCGTGTGCGCCGAGGACGCGTTCTGCTGCGAGACCCAGTGGGACTCCGTGTGTGCGAATTCCGCGCTCGCCCTCTGCGGCGGCTGCGGACAGCCCGGTGCCGGGCCTTGCTTCTCGCCCAACGGCACGCCCGGGTGCGCGAGCACAACCTGCTGCACGACGGTCTGCGCGATCGACATCAGTTGCTGCGAACAGGCATGGGACATCGGTTGCGCCTTCCAGGCGCAGAACGTGTGCTGCTCGACCACCTGCCCTGGCGACCTGAACCACGACGAGTCCGTCGATGGCGCGGACATCGGGATCCTGCTGGGCGACTGGGGGCCGGGGCAGACCAACTGCTCCGACCTCAATGGCGACGGGGGCGTCGATGGCGCTGATCTGGGACTCCTGCTCGCGAACTGGGGCTTCTGCGTCCAGTAAGCAAGCGTGAAACCAGCTGACGTCGGATCGAGCGGTGTCGGGAACCGTTTACAATGACCCGCGAAGTCGCGGAAACGGTTCCTGGCACCGCTCGGTCTTTCATGCGACGACACCACCCGCTCACGACCTTCAGCATCGCGATCCTCCTGGCGTTCGCGTTCGCCGTCGAGTGGGTGGTCGTGATGACGATCACCCTGCCGCGCACCGATCTGGCGCATGGACAGTCGCCGTTCCAGGATCCGCTGGTCTTCCCGGTAATGTCGGTGTTGGCCTCGATCGCTGGGGTCGTGACCTTCCCGTTTCTCCACTTCGCGGTCCGCGATCGGGAACTGCGCCAGGCGGTTCCGATCCTCGCGGGAACGGTCGCCCTCGCGATTCTCGTCCTGACTCCACTGAACGCCGGCGTCGGCTTCGCCGGGTCGTTCGTCGCCTATGGCGTCGGTCTGTGGATCGCCCGCCGCTGCGCCGGGCTCCTGGTGCTGCCCGGACATTGCACCCGGTGCGGATACGACCGGCGGATCGGGCCGACAACGGGGCGGTGTCCGGAGTGTGGAAACCCGTAGGCCGACGAGATCGATGGGGCGATCGAAGCGCGGCATGTGGAATGACGGCTCACGTTCGCGTGTGCCACTGGTTGCCGGCGTGGAGCGCAGCACCACGCCGGCAACCAGTGCGGCGTCGGATGGTCACGGGGGTTGGGTCGGGAGCCTGCGCACGGACTGCCCCAAACTGGGCAGTCAGTGGCACCGAGCAATGGCACACCGGCTACGCGGCGGACCGGGGCACACGGGCGGAGATCATCTTCGCGAGGCCCTTGCGCGTCACGCCGAGCGCGAGGAGCGTTCGCACGAGGAGGTCGATTGACACGTCTCGGTGGGCGGCCTCCATCTTGGCCACCCGCGACTGGCTCGATCCCACGGACGCGGCGACTTCACCCTGCGTCAGCCCCTGTGCCACGCGCCACAGGCGCATGTGCCGCGCGAGCGACACCTTCATCTCGATGAACGCCACTTCCGGAGGAGTCAGTTCAAGGAACTCGGCAGTACTTCCGACCTTCCACCCGGCGGCTTCGAGTCTTCGTTGCTTGGATCTGTTCATCGTCTCTTCCTCATGTGCCGGCAATCCGATCGTACAAGCGTAGTCTATTGGCGCATCGGGCGATGACCCGCGCTGGGGTCTTGCCGGTCTTCTTGGACACGACACCGACGACGACGATCGCGTCGTCGTCGATTCGGTACATGATCCGCCAGCTCATGGTCTGATCTTGCACACGCAACTCGTGGCAACGTCGGCCGATGGACGGCATGGGCCTGGATGCAGGCAT